>JADFQR010000017.1 GCA_022561735.1 Chloroflexota bacterium
CCTTAAGAAGGGACGGCTCATCGCATCCGACGGGGACGTGATCGTCGCAACCGGGTCACTGTTTGTGGCGGCGGAAGTGCGGGAAATCCTGCTCTCGATCGCGCCGGAGTTGTACCCGGACTTGCGCGGCGAAATGACGACGCCGTACGAGCGTCCCATTCTGATTTCCGCGGACCAACCCGGTCCGGATTCGAATCGTCCGGATGCGCATCGCGGGGCAGGGTGAGACATCGACAGGATCATGAAACATCGATACAGGACTCGGTAGTAACAGAATGACGTACAGGAACGGCAGGCGCAGGGTCGTGGTCACCGGAGTCGGGGTCATCTCGGCGATCGGGCACGATGTTGAATCGTTCTGGAACGCCTTGAAGGCGGGGAAGTCCGGGGTAACTCCCCTCCCGCTGGAAGGCATCGACGATTACCCGTGCCGCATCGGCGCAACCGTGCAGAATTTCGATCCGACTCAGTACATGGACCGCAAAGAGTCGCGCCGGCTGGCCCGTTTTGCCCAGTTTGCCGTGGTGGCCGCAGCAGAGGCGCTGGAATCAGCCGGTCTCGGCCGAATGGAAAATCTCTCGGATGAGGAGCGGACCCGGCACGGCGTCCTCCTTGGAACGGGCATCGGCGGGTACCCGGAGACGGAGGCGGCGGCCCGGGTGATGGTGAAGCGAAGCGGCACGCGGATATCGCCCTACTACATCCCGATGATGCTGCCCAACATGGCCGCAGCGAACGTGAGCCGTGTCTACGGGGCGACCGGATACATCGGGACCACGATCACGGCGTGCGCGGCGGGAACCCAGGCTATCGGCGAGGCAACCGAGGTAATCCGTCGCGGCGGTGCGGACGTGATGGTCGCCGGTGGAACGGAGGCCGGCATCTGCGAAATCGGACTGGGCGGGTTCTCTACAATCCACGCCCTGTCCACGACAAACAACGAAACCCCGGAAAAGGCGAGCCGCCCGTTCGACGCCAAACGTGACGGTTTCGTTCCGGCCGAGGGTTCAGGGATCCTGATCCTTGAAGACCTGGAACACGCCCTGGACCGCGGCGCCCCGATCATCGGCGAGATCGCCGGCTGGGGCGTCACCTCGGACGCTCATCACCTGGTCCATCCGCCCGAGGACGGCGCGGGCGCTGTTCGAGCCATGCAGATGGCGCTTGACGATGCGGGCATCGGGCCGGGCGACATCGACTACATAAACGCCCACGGCACTTCCACGCCGGTCAACGACGCCGCCGAGACACGCGCCATCAAGAAGGTGTTCGGCGAGTCCGCAGCGACAACGCCGATCAGCTCTACCAAGTCGATGATCGGCCATTCCCTTGGCGCATCGGGAGGATTGGAAGCCGCCGCAGCGCTGCGCACGATACGGGACGGGGTAATTCACCCGACGATCAATTACGAGAACCCGGACCCGGATTGCGACCTGGACTACGTGCCGAACGTCGCTCGGGAAGTGAACGTCAACACGGTCCTGTCAAACAGCTTTGGCTTTGGCGGCCAGAACGCGTGCCTGGTGCTGAGACGGTTCGAAGAATCATAGGGTCAGCAGACCAGCACCACGTGCAGGCGCCCGTGGAGCCGGTTGAACACGCCGCACGGGCCGCACAATGTTGACGCCCCGGGACTCGAACCCAGACCCAGATATTTGCGGCCGGTGCGATGCTCCGGTGATCCCGGGGGCGAACTTATGCCGGGAGTGCGGGGCCGCGGTACCTGTCACGCAGGAACCCGTCGCGCCCCACTACGCCGGTGATGACCGACCGCCCGTATTCCGCCCCGACCCCGGCGTGGTCCCGGGAGAACTCGCGTCGATGGGAAGCCGGACACGCGCCTGGGCGATCAGCAACCCGGCGATCGGGTTGCTCTCGTACGTGCCGGTCATCGGTGTTGCCGTGTCGATCGCGACCTTCATCTGGAACATGACCCTGTATCGGCGCGGACAGGATATCGGGGCGCGTATCCTGGGAGTGAGGGTGATCAGAGACACGGGCGAGCTGGCCGGTTTCTATCACATGTGGACCCGAACCCTGGCCTCATTGATCAGCCTGGTGGTGTTTGGCGCCGGGTTCTGGACCGCGTACTCGGACCGCGACAGAAGGACATGGCACGACAGGTGGCTCGGCACGTACGTTGTGAAGGCGGGGCCAGAAGTGGATGGTCTGCCGGCGACCAGTTCATCCACCGCGAAAACCTGGTTCTGGGTCAGCGCTGCAATTATCGTCGCGATGTTGTTGTTATCAGTATTCCTGGTCGCTCCGGGCGAGCTTGAGTAGGAAACGAGAGTAAGAACCTGGCCTGGGCGCGGCGTCGCACGCACACAGTTATCCACAAGCTGTGGTGACGTGACGGTCCCTCACAACAACATTTAGGGGCGATCTAGACTCGACGCGGGACCGGCCCGCGGGCTATAGTCGAGACCCCAGTGACTGCCGGTACTTCCGCTGGGGGGCGAGCGGTTCTAGGCTTAAGATCGTCACGGTCGGGCGGCCGTCCTCACCCCGCCGAAATCGGGAACAAAGAGGTCCTCGCGCGCCTTGTTCGCACATCTCCACAATCATTCCGAATACAGCCTTCTCGATGGCCTGAGCTCGGTCAAGGACATGGCACAGCGAGCTGCCGAACTCGGGCAGACCGCGCTTGCGCTGACGGACCACGGGGTGATGTACGGCGCGATCGATTTTTACCGCGCGTGCCGCGCAGCCGGTATCAAGCCGATCATCGGCGTTGAGGGTTACGTCGCGCCGAGCAGCCGCATGACCCGCGATCCCGGGGACCGGTCTCCGTACCACCTGACGGTGCTCGCGAAGAACGAGGCCGGTTACAAGAACCTTCTCCAGCTCGTCAGCAAGGCCCAACTTGAAGGGTTCTACTACCGCCCGAGAATGGACCGTGAGCTGCTTGAAAAGCACTCCGAGGGGCTGGTGGTGCTCTCCGGATGCCTGTCCGGCGAGGTTGGCACTCATGTCGTACGCGGCCAGATGGACAAGGCGCGGGAGACTGTTGACTGGTACCGCCAGGTCTTCGGGGACGACTACTACCTTGAGGTGATGTGGCACGAGAAGATCCCGGATCAGCTGACCATGAACCGGGCGGTGGTCGATCTGGCGAAGGAGACCGGAACGCCGCTCGTTGCCACGAACGACAACCACTACGCACGCGCATCTGACCATGAGCTCCACGACATCCTGCTGTGCATCCAGACCAACTCGCTGGTCGATGACCGCAAACGGATGCGTATGGAAGACCCGACCTTCTATCTTCGATCGGAAGACGAGATGGCCGCCATCTTCCCCGAGCTTCCTGACGCGATAGAAAATAGCGGCCTGATCGCCGAGGCCTGCGAACTGGAAATTGACTTCACGCAGAGCCGGATGCCGCGCTTCCATACACCGAACGGTGAGACGGCGCTCGAATACCTGGCCCATCTGTGTAAGGAGGGGTTGGAGCGCCGGTATCCGAACGCGGACCAGGTCGTCAGAGACCGGCTTGCGTACGAAATGGAAGTCATCGAAGCGACGGGATTCCCGGACTACTTCCTCGTCGTGTGGGACATCGCCAACTTCGTCCACCGGCAAGAGATCGTGTTCGGTGTCCGGGGCAGCGCGGCCGCAAGCCTGGTCCTGTACTGCCTGGGCGTGACCGAGATCGACCCTCTCGCCACCCGGCTCGTGTTCGAACGATTCCTGAACGTCGAGCGGCGAGAGATGCCGGACATTGACATGGACTTCCAGGACGATCGCCGGGAGGAGGTCATCCGGTACTGCCTGGAAAAGTACGGCGATGGACACGTAGCGCAGATCGTTACCTTCGGCACCCTCGGGGCAAAGGCGGCGGTACGCGACGTCGGCCGGGCGCTTGGCATGGACCTGTCCGAGGTAGACCGGATTGCCCGTCTTATCCCGACCCGGTTGCACATAACGCTGGACGACGCGATCTCAGAAACGCCGGAACTAACCCTGACCGCATCAAACGGCGGCCAGGGGCAACGGTTGCTGGAACTCGCCCGCGGGCTTGAAGGCACCGTCCGTCATGCCAGCACCCACGCCGCCGGTGTCATGATTACCGAGGAACCCCTCACCGACTACGTCCCGCTCGCACGGGCGACCGGCTCGGACGCGAACGCAGTGCCAACCACGCAGTACCCGATGGGCCCCCTCGCGGACCTGGGTTTGCTCAAGATGGACTTCCTGGGTCTTACCAACCTCACCATCCTGGACCGTGCGCTCAAGCTGATCGCCAAGACTCGCGGCGAGAAGCTGACGCTTAACGAAATCCCGCTGGACGACAGCGCGACCTACAAGCTGCTCTCGTCCGGGGAGACGGCTGGCGTGTTCCAGCTTGAAAGTTCCGGGATGCGGCGATACATCAAGGAACTCCGTCCTAGTTCGGTGATGGACGTGGCCGCCATGATCGCCCTGTACCGGCCCGGGCCTATGGAACACATCGGCCGTTTCATTGACTCCAAGCACGGCCGTACAGCGATCACATACCCGCATGATGACCTGCGTGACCTGCTTGAGGAAACGTACGGGGTTATCGTCTACCAGGACCAGGTGCTGCTCATAGCGCAACGCTTCGGCGGTTATACGCTCGGCGAGGCAGACATTCTCCGAAAGGCGATGGGCAAGAAGATCGCGGCCGTGATGGCGGCCGAGAGGGAGAAGTTCATCGCGGGCGGTATCGCCAACGGATACACGCCGGAACTCTCGCAGCAGATGTTCGATCTGATCGAGCCTTTCGCCGGGTACGCCTTCAACAAGGCTCACAGCGTCAGCTACGCGATGGTGTCGTACTGGACTGCTTATCTGAAGGCCAACTACACGGTGGAATACATGGTGGCTTTCCTGGACGCGGCGACAGGCGCGCCAGACAAGCTCACGGCCGCCATCAGCGAGTGCCGGCGCCTGGGATTCCAGGTGCTGGCGCCGGACGTGAACCAGGCCCAGATCGGCTTCTCGGTCGACACGACCGATGATGGTGACGCCATCCGGTTTGGGATGGCGGCCGTTAAAAACGTGGGCGCCGGGGCGGTAGAGCCGATCATCGAAGAACGGGGGATCGGCGGGCCTTTCGAGTCGATCGAGGACTTCTGCAAGCGCGTTGATTTTGGAAAATTGAACAAGCGCGCGCTTGAAAGCCTGATAAAGGTCGGAGCTTTTGACCGGCTGGCGGACCGCGGCGTCCTGCTCGAAGGGTTGGACCGGATACTGGCGCTGATCCGGCGCGAAACCGATCTGAGAGAGTCCGGGCAGTCGACGATGTTCGATATGCTGGGAGATTCAGTCGACACCCCGCTGCCCGCACTGGAGTTGCCCGAGACGGGAGACGTGACCAGCCACGAGCGAACGCTCTGGGAGCGGGAGCTTCTCGGCGTCGAGATCAGCGAGAACCCGATCACGCGGGCCATGTACCAGTTGCAGAACGAATCGATCGTTTTCGCCAACCAGCTTACGGCGGACCTTGCCGGTCAACGCAAATCCTCCGTCGGGCAGGTCGGCATTGTGCGCGAGTTAACAACGCGCAAGGGAGACCGGTTCGTCTCGGTCCAGTTCGGCCTGCTGGGCGGTGACATTGAACTCGTGGTGTGGTCAAACGTCCTGGCGGTTACCGAAGATCTCTGGAAGCAGGGAACCTTCGTGTCGTTGACCGGGTCAGTGCGTGAACGCGACGGTCGCGTATCAATATCAGTCGAAGAGGCTCGGGAGTATCGTTTGCCCGGACAGGAAGATTCCACAACTTTGACGAACCAGGACCAGGGCCAGCCGGGTGCAGCGATCAGCCCGGCGGCGACGACGACGCCCGCTCCTTCCCAAACCGTGAACAACGGGAGCACGGAGAACGGCGTCCCGGCTTCAAGAGCGATGGCGGAGAACGGCGCACAGTTCTCCGCGCCGGCCACCGGATCATCCGGCGCAAACCGTTATTCCAACGGGAACGGGAACGGCGCTCGCCCCGAGCAACCCGGTGCCTCCCCCGCGCAGGCGCAGCACCTTTCGGTACGGGTAACGGAGACCGGTTCAGCGGCGGAGGACAAGTACCGCTTTGAGGACATCATCCGGCTCTTGCTGAACTACAAGGGCGACCAGCCGTTCATGCTGGAGATTGCGACCAGAGACCGGATCGTCACCCTGGAAATGCCGTTTGCGATCAAGCCCTGCGATGAGCTCGCGGCGCATCTCTGCGAGTTGATAGGGAGCGAAAACGTCCTCATGCCGGGGGTAGCCAGTGCCGCTTCCGCGTAATCCAGCCCCATGAATTGGATCGTTTTCGCCACCGCACCGGACCAGTTAACGGCAGAAATGTGGCAGGAACTGCTCTCACGAGCGCAGATCCGATGCCAGTTAAGGCCGGGTGATACCTACGGTTTCCTCGGCGTGTCAACGTCTCCCGTAAGGTTGATCGCACCGGAGGAAGACGCGAAGGACGCACGGGAGACACTTGAAACGCTGGTCAGGCTTTCCGGTCTCGGACATGATGAACCGGACGAACCGGACGTGTTCGATTAATTCACTCCGGGCCGGGCCGGCGCCACTCGTTCAAGCGGTGAGTGTTGCCTGCTTCTTGCGTCCGCAGTCGCCTTGATGCCCGGGAAGCCCTGGGAATCCCCGGGGTTTTCGGGGGCCCCGGAGCGCCGACTCAGCCTTCCGTTTCTGTCGACTTCAAACTTGAGTACAGCGGGCGCTCCATCGGCTCAGCCATCACAACCCTGAGGGGCGGTCTTGGCCTGACGTGTACCAGGCGCAGAAGTGAACGGCGAACCAGGGCCCAGCGAACCGCGGGCCACTCTGACCTGACCGCTTCATGTACCGCTTCCGGAACCGGGCGGCCGCCGTACGCTTCTAGCTCAAAGGCTCTTGCTATCGCCTGGGCCCCCTCGTCGGCATCACGAGCAGATTCACCAAGCCGGAGTGCGTACTCCATCGGCGTCTCCGGCCTGCGCCTGCCCGCCCCGGCAAGCCAGCCTAACCGGGACATGCTTGCGTAAGCGCGGCCGGTAGGGGACATCGCCCAGAAACGCCAGCGCCACGCGAGCACGCTCCCGGACAGCGCCAGGATAGCGCCGAGGCCGACGATGAACGGCCAGACCGGGGTTCCCGAGTCCCGGTCCAACAGGCTGAGAAGCTCATCAAGGTCAGGGCCGTCGCCGGTCCCTTCCGGTAGCTGGCCGACTTCCGAAAAGTCGTCCCGCCCGGCGGCGAATGTGGATGTACCACCCGAAGCAGGCACCCCTATTGTTGGAAGCGCGCCGCGCACAAGTTGCGGCTCGCCGGGCGTGGACTCCATGTCAATCCAACCGTAGCCGGGGAAGTAAGCTTGAGCCCAGCCGTGGCTGTCGACGTCCCGGATCAGGAATCCGGCGCGCGCCTCGTCAAACGTGCCTGACTTGAATCCAGACACCATGCGCGCCGGCACGCCCTGAGAACGCAGCAGCACAGCCAGGGCTGATCCGAAATACTGGGAGTAGCCCTTGGGAGCCAGATCGTCACAGACCAGGCCACCGCCATCGCCCCCGGGGCACGGTTCCAGGGCGGTATCAAACAGGAAGTAAGCCACGCCGTCCCGCTCAGGTCCGGGGCCTTCGATCTCCTGGCTGTACCCGAAGCCACGGAGATACTCCACGACGGCGTTCACCTTTTCGTACGGAGTGACAGCGCCGGCCGCCGACACCAGTTCTGCGGCTAACCCGGCGACATCCGCCGGAAGTGTGTCAGGCAACTGGAGGTAACGGTCCGTGACCCAGAGCGGGTAATCAGTTCCTGCGACATTGAGCTGCGCATCGGTGGCCTGCGATACCAACCGCCTTATGAGGACCGGCTCATCGGGCTGCGCGCGTTCTTCAAACCGGACCGCAACCTGGTCAAAAACCGGCTCGGTGATACGACCCACGCGGACCCATTTCAGGGCCTCGTCCTTGTCCTCAAAGTCGATAATTTCGAGGTCAGGGGGCAGAAGGTCTTCGATCACGTCCTCGACCGGGTCAGTCACCTGGAAATTCGGGTCGAGATAGACCTCCCGGAGACTGTCGGCGTAGAGACGAACGTCCGCGGGAAGATTCGGGTCGAGCGCTCCCTGGACCATGTTCAGCTGGACCTCGAGTGGCGGCAACTCTTCAGAAATATAGGGACGATCGACGCTGAGCGTATAGTCGCCGGGAATGGCGAACCCGAGTTCAGCCTCTTCCGAAATGATGCGCTGCTCGATGGCGATCCTCTCGAGCAGTGTTCCTTCAAGAGGCAATGACACAGCTGGATCGCGCCTGACATCGACGACAGGCCCGGCATGCCAGCCCTGTGATGTGTAAACGGAGTAGGTACGCGCCGGATTGAGCGTCTCGTAACGCGACTCAAGGAAAAAGAGGGGCTCGTCGTTGAACCGGATCCGGCCCTTGAATGCGAGGATACGGTCAAAGGCCCCCAACTGGCCCGATCCAACGCCGCCGACATTTGGGAACAACCGCAAAGCGTGGTCCTCCAGCCTGTCACGGAACGGGTCCTTCATCGCCCCCCAGGCGCGGTCCAGCACTTCAGGCCTGAACTCGTACAGCGGCGCAAGTCCGGCAACCAACACGACGAGCACGCCGATCACCATCGGCGCGGCGATGCTGTCCAGGCTGATGCCGTGGGAGTACTGGATCCCATCGCTATCCCACCGGCGACGAGTGTTGACAAGAGTGAGGTGGGCGAACATCGCGATCGCCAGCACGGCGAACAGGTAAAAGGTGAACTCGAACTCGCCAAACCTGTAGCTCAGGTTGGTGATGACGGTCATGCCAAGGATGAAAGATGGCGCCCACGGTGACTGCCACTTGAACAGGCTCCAGCCCGCGGCGTAGGCAACGATCCAGGCGATTATGGAAAGGAAGACGCTGAACGGCAGCGGGTCGTTGCTGATCCCGTTGTTAAGTGCGAGGTCCATCCAGATATCAAGCCGGTTCAAGGTGTCGCCGAACCGGGCGATGACGTTCGCTCCGTCCGCAGCGGACGATACCTGCCAGATCGCGAAAACCACCCCGGCAAGGATCCCGACGAGGTGACGCAGGGGCCACGGTCCCCGGGGGCGAGCGAAAGCGATGCCCAGCGCCGCGCCGGCGAGGACCGTCCAGATCAGTACCGGGGAGTCTCCCCAATCAGCCAGCTGGACGGACCAGGCGACGACGATCACCATGAGCCCCAGAAGGGCGTAGCTGATCAACCCTTCCAGTCCCCGAACACCCATCACCCGGCCAGCAAAGACCACCCCGCGGCGGGTAGACCCGATCAAATCAAACCGGTTTCCGTCCGAGAGGCGAAGAGTCTCCACCCTCATCCGCTTTCTCCCGCCGAGGCGCCGGAGGACGGCATGCGGTCCGCCGGGTTGACCGAAGAATCGTTCGCAGCACGCATCGATTCGCCTGATCCGTCTCGCGCCACATGGGTCTCTCTTACCGGTTCCGCAAGCGCGTTCGCCAGCGGAACGCCCTGCTTCACCGAGTAGGTCCGGATCCCGGACTGGACCAGCGCCCTGAGTACGTCATGATTAGAATCCGCGTCTGTCCCGGTCCGCTGGCCGCCATCAAGAAACGACTCTCTGTCCAAGAGCGCCACGGTGACGTTCACGCCGCGTCTCGCAAACCCCTGCAGAGCCGCCACCCATTCATGGGATCGCGCGGCCGTTATCACCACCAGCGCCGTGTTGGTCCCGATCTCGGGGTCAAGTTCTGCGAGCGCGTCAACCAGCGCCACGTCGCCCTCTGGCCTGCCGGTGGCGATATTGCGCGTGATCGACTCAAGCTGGCCCCCACCGCGAACAGGAGGCGACATCATCGGGTGGCTGCCATACGAGACGTAGCCGACAGGGAGTTGCATACCGAGATACTTCTCGACGGCCGAGACGGCGATGGTGGCCCCGCACTCGTCGGCGGAATCGGCGTTCTTTCCGGCGACCGTCGAGGCATGCTGATCAAAGATGACCCAGACCTCTCCGGCCTCCCCCTGGTCGAAAAGTTTGACCATTAGCCGGGATTGCCGGGCGGTGCTGGGCCAGTGGATCCGGCTCATGCTGTCTCCGGCCACGTAGTCACGCACCGACGAGACGTGAGGCGATACCAGGTGCGTCCGCCGGCGGTGCCCCGAGTCGCCGCTCAGGTTGAGGTGCGCCATCGCAAAATCCGGAATAGCCACCGCCCGGGGGTACACGAGGAGGCGATCTGCACCCTGAAACTCGCGGGAGGTCGGGAACAGGCCGAACGGGTCCGCGGACCGGACGACCAGCGGGCCAAGTGTGAACTCTCCCCGTTGCGACATGGGAGCGTTCACTTCAAATCGGCGGTGGACGATCATGCCCGGCATATCGACGATCCGGCCCGCACGAACGCCCGGGATATCGGTCATTTCCTCGATCTCGATCCACGGGTTTGGCAACCCGCCGTGGTTGGCGATATCGACCATTTCAGACAGTTGCTCCCCGACGCGCATGGGCCTGTTTGGCCGGCGCACGGAGGCCTCAATGCGGGCGAATCCTATGCGAGACCATACGAAAGCGACGGCCAGCATGATGACGAGCACGTAGCCGAGCCGGATGGACAGAGAAAACCCGGTCCCCATCCCGGACATGAAGGTCAGGATCGTTACCAGGACAAGCGCGCCGGCCCGTCGATGCTCGCCCAGCCAGGCGCCTGACCGGGGCAACCACCCTCCGCGGCGCCTGTCCGGGGACTCTGAAACCGGATCCTGTCGAGTCGGACGGGCTGTCAGCACGGCACAGCCCTAACCCTGCGCCGGACCGCCGACATCAGCTCCCGGGACCGGGACGGAGTCGAGCACTTCTCCAACCAGTTCCTCGCCATCTACGCCGCGCATTCGCGCCGCGGGCGAGATGATCAGACGGTGCGCCATCACGGCTACCGCAATGGCCTTTACGTCATCCGGTGAGATGAAGTCGCGCCCGCCGATCATGGCGCGCGCCTGCGAACCGCGCATGAGCGCGAGCGACGCCCGTGGCGATGCGCCGAGCATAGCGTCCGGGTGGTTCCGCGTAGCGTTCGTCAGGGCGACGATGTATTCCTTAATCAAGTCATGGACGTAGATCTCACGCGCCGCTATCTGGAGCTGGACGATGTCGTGCGGGTTCGTCACCGGCATCAACTCGTCGATAGGCTCCACAAGCATCTGGTTGTTCAGGATGGCGATCTCTTCGTCCGGCGCCGGGTAGCCGATGCGGACACGCAGGAAGAACCGGTCCAGTTGCGCCTCGGGCAGCGGGAAGGTGCCTTCGTACTCGATCGGGTTCTGGGTCGCCATCACCATGAACGGGTCTGCGAGCCGGTGCGTCACGCCTTCCCCGGTCACCTGCCGCTCGCCCATGCCTTCCCGGCGAGCGG
>JADFQR010000243.1 GCA_022561735.1 Chloroflexota bacterium
ATGTGGATATCCGGGTCTGAACCGGCGTATTTACGTACATCCACGACCACGTCCCAGGCCTCCGGGTCGTCATTCGCCGTTATGACGCCCGCCAGGGCGAGTTGCAGTCCCGGGATCTCTTTCTTCACCATCCGGTAGGCGTCGATCACGCCCCACGGGTCTTTCCACCGGTCAAACCGCGCGAGCTGTGAAATCAGTGGGCGCTGCGTGTCAATGCCGATGCGGGACAGGGCTTCCCGGACCGCATCCGGGGCCGGGGGACGGTTCTTCATCCGGAGCGGGTCGATCGCCGGAGGTGCGATCCGTACCCGGTCATGTTCCAACTGCCCCGGGACGAACTCGTCAAGGGAGAACATGATGGAATCGTACGCGCCCATGAGGGGAATCACGCGCTCTGCGAGTTCCGGGTTCGGATTCGTCGTGTCGATGTGGCAGATCCACGTGCGGGGACTCCCCTGCGGAAGGTAACCGCCGAGCGGAAGAGTTTGCGGGTCGTGCATGAACCAGGCGTCCGCGGCCAGTCCATTCGAGATGATCGATCCGCCAACGCTGTGTACGTGATCGATGTAGGCGTTCCACTCTTCGGACGACATGTCTCCCTCTGCGCCCTGGAGCTGGTTGTGCATCTTCTTGGTGGTGCCGAAGAACTCATCGTTTCCTTCGATCACATGCCAGGACGCGTCCAGCCCGACGTCCCGCATCAGCGGGACAAAGGAACGGAGGATCTCGGCAACCCCGCCGCCGTCGGCGGTGGAGTTCAGGTGGATTACGCTCAAGCCCCGGAGGGACTTCGCCAACCCGTGGATCTCCTCCAGTTGGTCGTCCGGAACGATTCCCTCGTAGTCCGCAAGTCGAACGGGAGTGACCCCGACTTCGTTCACCAGGCTAGATCTCATTTCAGTTACACCTCCCTGTAAGGATGTGATCGCCATCAGGGTCAGCGGAAGGTCCCCGCGGACTCGATCAATCAAGACGTTCGGATACCGCGGACGCGCCCGTCGGCTCAATGGCGCTGAACCGGTTTTAGGTCCTCAGGTCGCGGAGTCGCCGGGACGCCGGCCGGTACCGCTCGCTCACGCAGAGCGTGTGCGCCGTCTGGCGTCCAGCACCAACACACCTGCCCGGATAATTGCGGGTACGCCTACGAGCACGATCAGCGCCCATGCCCACCACGGGAACCCGCCGCCGCTCTCGGAGTCATCTCCGTCAGTCGTCGCTGTTCCGTCGCTGGATGGCGTGGGGACCGGTTCCGGGACGGGTGAAGGGGTTGGTGTTCTGGTCGGGGCCGCAGCCGGGGTGGGCGCGACCTCAGGTCCCGCGCCCGAATCATCCGGAGACGCCGTCGCCGATGAAGGAATTGCCGTTGGCAGCTGCGTAGGCGCCGGTGTGGCTGTTGGGGTGGGCGACTCTGACGCCGGACCGCCGATGGGTGTTGCGGTGGGCGTTGTCTCCCCGGCAGGAGGGTCGTTCCCGGCCGCACTGCCCGAAATCGACCGGGCCAGCAGGGCGAATAACGAGAACCCGCCCGCATCGCCGTCGAAGACCGCAGTGCAACGAACAACGTCACCGCTCACAACACATGTCGCCTCGACGGTGCGCGCCGTACCGTCATCGTTCACCTTTGTGATGGCGATCGTCTTCCCCTCGGCCAGCCGGGCTTCGTACCACGTCCGATCCACAGACATCGCAGCGGTATTGCTCCCCAGGTTGTCGTTGCTGATTCCGGATCTGGCGATGTTCACGGCAAATGCGATGTCGATCGCCTGACCGTCGGAAGCCGCAAGCTCAAACACAGCCCCGGCAATCGCGGCGATCTCGGCAGCGCTGCGGGCGTAGGTGACCGTGAGGCTCGCTCCGTCCGGGACCTGCGCAATCCCGACTCTAAACTCGACAGAGATGTGACTGAGGTCTGAGCCTTCAAGAGGTGCGGGCGCGCCAGGCGCGTACACGAGTTCCGGGTTCACAAGTTCAGCGACGACTATCCCGGACTCAATGGCAAGCTCTACCCCGCCCTCCAACGTCAAACCCGCGCCAAGATCTATCGAGCCCGTGCCGATGCCGTCAACGGTATTGAGCGTCAGGCCCTCGATCTCAATATCCAGTTCGCCCGTGATGGGCTGGTCGGGGTCTGTGACCTGTATCGGGAGCGATACCACGATGCGTCCGTCTGTGGAGTCCACCGTGATGGGCGCGTCCGAAACCTGTGCGCCCTCACCAAGCGCTCCGAGAGAACCCTCCAGGATCTCGCGATCCTCTTCGGTGACCTCAAGGGTCGTTTCAAAGACGGACGGTGGCTCGGACGGCTGATTTTCCGCCGGCGGTGGAGTTGGTTCCGAGCCGGGAGATGGAGCCAGGGAGATGGGAGACGAAGGATCTGAGCGCGGCCCGGGTCCGGCGGCGTTGACGGCCCGCACCGTGAACGAATAAGACACTCCGGCCGTGAGGCCGGAGAAGGTTACAGACAGGGTCGTTCCATCGACGGTCAACTCGCCCGCATCCGGCGGGTCCACCGCCACAACGTAACCAGTTACCGGGTTGCCGCCGTCACCTACCGGCGGCTCCCAGGAGACCAGCACGCCGGCCGTCCCCGGGACCTGTGACGCGACGACGTTCAACGGAGCGCCGGGAGCGCCCGGCGTTGCGGCCGGGGTCACGGGGGGCGTGGGCAGTGTGGTGGAGCTCAACCCCACGTTATTCCTGGCCTGCATCTGGAACGAGTAACTGACGCCATTGGTCAGCCCGGTAACGACGAAGGATGTCAACGACGGCGGAATAGATATGACCTGATCACCCGGTGTTACCACCAGCAGGTATTCCGAGAGCGGACTGCCGCCGTCGGTAGTCGGCTTCTCCCATACGAGCGTGACTTCGCCGTCACCGGCGGCTTTGATGGCAATCGGCCTCTCGGGCGTGCCGTCGGCCGTCAGGTAGTACGTGCCCTCGTATGGAAATGCGCGGTTGGC
>JADFQR010000018.1 GCA_022561735.1 Chloroflexota bacterium
ATCTTCATCACAGCCCGGGTCGCCAACGCTGACATGAACGGATGGTTGCCCGACCATGCCGTCATCGTCCGGGACGGCCGCATTTCAGATGTGGTCCCGCAGGGCGGGCTCCCGGCCGGTATATCCGATACCCATAAGGTCCATGACCTGGGGGGCGTGTCGCTGTTGCCCGGATTGATAGAGGCGCACGCTCACATGCACACGGCCGCGGGCGCCGACCCGGTGTATACCCAGCACGCGGCGTTTAACGACACGACGGAGTTTTTCATCATGCGCGCCGTCGATCACGTCCGGACGGCTCTGCTGTCCGGCGTGACGACTATGCGTGACCTGGGCGGACCCGTGGACGTGGTGTTTCCGGTCCGTGAGGCCGTGCGCGCTGGAGTCATCCCGGGTCCGCGCCTGCAACTTGCGGGCGCCCCGATCACGACGACCGCCGGGCACTGCTGGTTCTTCGGCGTCGAAGCGGACACGGCGGAAGAGGTGGTGAAGGCCGTCCGGTCGCAGGTGAAGCTGGGGGCTGACGTGATCAAGATCATGTCCACCGGCGGGATGTTCACGCCAACGGCAAACCCGCGGTCTGCCCAGTACCCGGTCGAGACGTTGCGAGCCGCCGTGGTGGAGGCGGAACGTCTGAATGTGCAGATCGTGTCTCACTGTCTCGCCGCGGACGGGGTTCGGAACTGCGTGGAAGCTGGAATCCACTGCCTTATTCACGCGCGCTGGCACGATTCTGATTTCAGCAAGGGCCTGGCCTACGACCCGGATGTCGCCCGGATGGCGGCCGACAAGGGCATCTGGGGGGACCCGACGACCGGGCACATCATGCTCGGTGACCTGGCTATTAAGGCGGGCAAGGTTCCGCCGCGCGTACCGCACTGGGCCGTATCTGCCACGATCGTGCCGGAAGAGGAGCACGATGCCGTCCTTCGCGATATGCGGGAGCGAGGGGTGCGCTTCGTAACCGGGCTGGACATGGGAATGGCCCACGGGGAGTTCGACAAGTCCGCTGCGAACGCGTGGTCGTTCGTTGAGCTGCTGGGATTCACCAACTGGGAGGCGCTTGCGGCCTCGACCGTCGATACCGCGGAGTCGCTGCGTATCGGAACAGAAACAGGCGCTATCCGGCCCGGGCTTAGCGCTGATCTCATGGCGGTCTCCGGAGACCCGTCTGCTGACATCCAGGAGCTGTTCAACTGCACGGACGTCGTTATGGAGGGGCGAATCGTAAAGCGTGACGGGCGCGCTTTGATTTAAGCGGCCGGAGAGTTCCGGCCAAAAGATTCTTCCGCCGGCTGCTCAAATGGCAGGGCGAACGAGAAGGCCGAGCCGCGGCCCGCCTCGCTCTTCACCCACACGCGTCCGTGGTGTCTCTCAATCAGTCCCCGGCTCACATAAAGTCCCAACCCGGTCCCTCTTATGCGGAGCTTGACAGGGTCGGTACCGCGATAGAAACGCTCGAACAACCGTTCCTGGTCTTCTGTAGATATCCCTATCCCGCTGTCCTTCACGGAAATGATGACGTTATCAGCGCTGGCCTCGCAACTCACTTCGACAACGCCGCCCTCGTGGCTGAACTTGATGGCGTTGGATACCAGGTTGCTGATGACCTGTTCAATGGCCTGCCTGTCCCCTTCTATCAAAGGCAGGTCATCGGACCCGGAGAACTTGACCTCCACCCCGGCCTGTTCCGCAACGGGCTGAAGCAGGTCCAGAGCCGCCGTCACCAGTGTCCCGATGTCGAACATTGTGACGGTCAACGGGATGTTGTGATCCTCCGCCATCTCCAGGTGCGAGAACACATTCAAGAGGTTCTGCATCCGCGTCGTGGACCTGGACGCTTTCAGGAGTAGTTCGAGCTGCTTGACCGGCACCTCCCCCGCCGTGCCTTCGATAACCAGGTCCATGAAGGTTCGTAGCGCTGTCAGAGGACCCTTCAGCTCGTGAGCGACGGTGGTCATCACCTCGGTTTTCTGGGTGTTGATGTCTTCGAGCTCTTCGCTGGCCTCACGGAGAGCGGAGTGAAGCCGTGCGTTCGCCACGGCGCCGGCCACCTGGCTTCCAACGTTGGTGGTGATCTCAAGCTCCCGGTTTCCGTACACACCGGATTTTGAGGAAGTCAGCGTCAATGCAGCAATCGTGCGATCCCCCGAAACGAGCGGGACGACGATCATGGAACGTGCTCTCGATTCCTTTGCCCACGGGAGGCGACCCAGGAACTCATCGATATCAGCTTCTTTGAGCACCACGCCGCGACGACTCCGAATCAACTCGCCCAGCCGCGTTCCGATCAACGCCTTGAGGGGTATCTCTCGGCCGATACCAAACCCTGTTTGAGCTTCGCCCTCCGCCCATGCGTAGATCGCCGAGTTGCGGCGAGGGTCTACGTAATAGATCGATATCCGGTCGAACTCGATCAGCTCACGCACCCGATCGGCGAACCGGGAGTAGATGGATTCCATATCCAGCGACGAACCGACAATTCGGCCGATTTCCGCGAGCACGGCACGCTCTCTGGCTTCGGTCTCGGCTCGTTCGTAGAGGACCGAGTTGGATATCGCCGTCGATGCGAGCGCTGCGACCCTTCGCGCCAGAACCGCGTGTTCCTCCGTGTATGCGTTTTCTCGCATGATCCTTAATGCGAGGAACCCCATAGGGCGGTCACGCGAGATCAACGGAACGAGCAACGTCGAGGCAAGCCCCTCTGCTATGCCCGGAACCTGCGAAATTCGCTCATGACCTCGTCCGCCTTGTTGGAGCAGCGTCTCACCCCGCTCCAGGACTGGCTGGAGGTTGGTGTCCGAGATCTTGCGGACGGTTCCGGCTTCCAGCCCGGGGACGAACTCCCCGGTCACGTGGGAGATCGTGAAATGAAGGCCATCCTCGTTCAGCACGGCGATCGCAAGCCGATCAAACGGCAGGATATTTTTCACCTGCTCGGCGAACTGTTCGTAAACCGTCTCAATATCAAGGGACGAGTTGACGATGCGGCCTATCTCCCCGAGCGCCGATTCTTCGCGAGCCAGCCTGCCTGAACGTTCCAGCAACTCCGCATTTGTGATCGCCGATGAGACCAGAACTGCGACGCGGCGTGCGAGGACCGCGTCTGCCTCGGTGTAAGCGTTGCCCGAAAGGGAACGAACGCTGATAAACCCAACGGGACGATCGCGCTCAATCAGCGGCACAATGACGGTTGAGCCAATCCCGGCCTTGACACTATCGGCCACGATTCGGAACGAGGCGGCAAGTCCGGGGGCGTCTGTGTCTTGAAAGAACAACGTTTCGCCATCCTCAAGAACTGGCGCGAGCGGGGTTTCCGCCAGTTTCCAGACAGCGCCAATCTCAAGTCCCGGGATCTCGACGCCGGTGACGTGGGAGATGGTGAACTCTCCCTCGTTCGGTCCGAGCCGGGCGACGGAAAGCCTGTCAAAGTTGAGGACCCGGCCCACCTGCTCCGCAAACTGCTCGTACACCGTCTCGATATCAAGTGATGAGTTGACGATACGGCCGATCTCGGCCAGGGCGGACTCTTCCCCCGCCTGGCGATCAGCGCGCTCATGAAGCGTGGCGTTGGCGAGCGCTCCCGCGATCTGCGCAGAGATACGGCCAAGCAACTCGAAGTGATATTCGCTGTGAGCTCCGACCTCCGTCGAGACCACGCACAGGAGACCGATAACCTTCCCCTGGGATTGCAGTGGTGAATAAAGCAACGAGCGCACACCGGAGTCAAACACGGAGCGAGCGCCCGGGTAGTCAGCGAGTCGCGCACCAAGGTCCGGGATGGCAAGGGGCTGGCCGGACCGGATGACGGTGTCCATCAGAACGTTTATGCGCCATTCATGGTTGGCGCCGAAATCAGACTCCGGCTGCGCAACCTCGTCCACGTGCCGGATGGACAACCCGGCGTCATCCGGATTCACCTCGATCACCGAAACCCGGTCCGCCGGCATCAGCGCCCGTACCTGGGCGACGAACTGCTCGTACACATCCTCGATTCTTAACGACGAAGTGATGATCCGGCCGATCTCGGCGAGCGCCGCTTCTTCACGCGCCTGCCGGTCGGTCCGCGCCCTGAGTTCTGCATTGGCGACGGTTCCGGCAATCTGCGCGGCCATGCGCCCAAGGATCGCCAGATCAGCTTCTGCATACGCGTCCGTTTTACCGAATCCGGCGGCAAGTGTGCCGATCACCACGCCGTCTGATATGAGGGGTGTGTAGATGCCCGAGCGTATACCGGCCTGCACAGTTACATTGGAGTCAGGGAACCGCTCGGCCACGTCTTCCAGGTTTGCCACCAGCATCGCCTCTCCGGTACGGGCGACATGTTCAAGGATGCTGCGATATCCGGAGGGTCGGTGCGCTCCGGTCGGGTGCTCGGCAATCTCGTAGCCTGCGGCGTAGGCGGTTCTGAGCCGTCCGGTTTCAGGATCAACGATGTTTATGGAGATCCGGTGCCATCGGATAAGCCTTCTAACCTGCTCTACGAATTCATCGTAGACGTCCGCAATGTTGGGAGATGCGGAGAGAATCCGGCTTATCGCGGCGAACACGGCACGCTCGGTCGCGTCGCGTTCAAGGGCTGAGTAAAGGCCGGCGTTGGCTACCGCGGGGGCGATCTGTGTCCCAATCCGCTCAAGCAGTTCCAGTGATTCTTCGTCAAACGCATCGGGGTCCTCGGATCGCAAGCCCAGGGTGCCTATAACCTCGCCCTGATGCAGTAGAGGCACCGCAACCGCTGATAAAAGACCCACACGCGCCCCGGCGAGGTACGAGGCGGACAGGTTTGACTCGCTTTTTTCTCGATTTACGAGAACCCCGCGACGTTCGCGGACGACCACACCCAGTGGTGTGTCGCCAAGGTAATGCGAGTCGTTCTCCGCCCAACCGTCAATTTTTCTGCCTGAGACGTAGGTCGTTACAAGGAGCTCCCGCTCCCCGTCGTAGATATTTACGGACACGCGATCCGCCGGCAGTATGGTGCGAAGAGTCTCAGCGAATCGCTCGTAGGTCTCCCGGACATCCGGGGATTGGGATACGATCCGTCCTATCTCGGCGAGAATGTCTCGCTCGCCAGCCCGCCGTTCGGACTCGGCATGGAGACGGCGTATTTCAGCGACCTGCCGGATCATCGCCAACCGTGTGCGCTGAAATACCTGTCCGAACAGCCCGATTATGAGCCCGCCGACCGCTATTCGAACGGCGCCCTGCCACAACCCGGTGGCCGCATCACCGCCGTCCTGAACCAGTACGGCAAGTGAGACCGGCACAATTGACAGGAAGGCGCCAAGCGCGATCGCAGGCCGCAACCGAAGGCGCAGAACCGACGTAATGAGGACAAGCGCCGTTAAAGCGAGCGCAGGTTGCACGACTAGAAAAACGTTCGCCGAATCGTCTCGCGAGGCCAGGAAAGCAACTGCCGGCAAGATTGCCGTGACGACCACGGCGTCCATGCCGATCCCCAGCAACGCAGAGCCGCGAACAGCTCCGGCTCGAAGCAGGACCGCTACACCGATGCCGTACACCACAACAATCGGGCCGGTTACCCACCAGACAGCGCGCACTGATTCCATGCTGTCCAGAACGATGGCCGTCCCGATTGCGGCGGTGATCCATATGCCGCGGGCCACAACGAGAGCCCACTCGAGCTGCACAACGTTGAACCCGATCAGGCCTTCCGCTCGCACGGTCGCCTCACCGGGGCTGACGGTCGACGACGCGGGAATGTCGCTCTCGCCTTCCGGCGAGGTCCTGCCTCCCGGTTTTTCCTTTAGCGCCGCCATGATTGTTCTCGACTCCGCCCGTAGCCGGAACTGCATACGTCCATCGTGTGGAGCCTAAAGTGCGGGGACTATCCGGCGCAACCGAACCGGCACGAATTACCTTCCGCGTTCGGGCGCTTTGAACCTGTAACCAACATTCCACACGGTCTCAATGAACCGATGCTCCACGTCGTTGATCTTGCTGCGCAGGCGTCGTATGTGGACGTCCACGGTGCGAGTGCCGCCGTAGTAGTCGTACGCCCAGACTATCTGCAACAACGCATCACGAGAGTAAACGTGGCCGGGGTTGGATGCCAGGACGCGCAGGAGCTCGTACTCCTTGAACGTGAGATCCACCTTGCGACCGGAAACGGTCACTTCGTAACGATCGAGATCCATTCGAATTTCGCCCTGCTGCACGACGTTGGCGGACAGATCGCCCCCTGAACGCGCGACCAGCAGGCCAATCCTGACGGCGAACTCCTCCGCGCGAAACGGCGGAAAACAGAAATCCACGTCGCCCCCGGACACGTCCACATCACCGGTCACAAGGCCCGGCATGAGGACGATCACCGGCAACGAAAGGCCGAACGCCGCCGCCACCTGCGATGGCAGGTCCAGGCTGCTTAGCCCGGACAGGACCGCAACCGCCCGGCGCTGGTCAACCCCGTCCGGAATGCGGACTTCAGCAAGGCGAACCGGCGTGATATCTACGCCGGACGCGCCGAGGGCGACTTCCAGGCGGTCTGCCTCATCGTCAGGGATTCCCACGAACAACACCGTGATCATGTGAATGGCGCGTCGTTATGCCGCCGTCCCGCTTGCGAGAGGCTCCGATACAGCGCTTGTTCCCGGCCGGGGCGGCTAGCGCGGAAGGTCGTCGGCTTCATCAAAACGAGCGGTTGGAACGTGAAACATCGCGCAATGTTATTACGGACGTGTGATCAAGAAGGAAGTCCGGCCGCGCCATTTTGGCGTTCTGTTGGCGAGCGGGCGACTTTTCCGTTGACTTGGACCACTTAAGATTCTTATACTTCTCGCTTGTCGTTTGTTGCGAATGAGATGGCGCGGCCCGGTTAGTTCCCGGCTGCATCGTACCTGAATAGCAGCAGGAACACGGCGCCGGGAATCAATACCAGGGCGGGGTAATGCCGACAGCCAATCAACTGATGCGCAATCCGCGCAAACGCACACGTGCCAAGTCCAAGACACCGGCACTCGGGTTTGTATACAACTCGTTGAAGGACCGGATGCGGCGCGGCAAGGGCAGTCCGCAGAAGCGCGGCGTGTGTTTGCAGGTGAAGACCGTCACACCAAAGAAGCCCAACTCTGCGCTTCGCAAGGTGGCGCGCGTCAGGCTGACTAACGGTATTGAGGTCACGGCGTATATAGGCGGCGAAGGCCACAACCTGCAGGAACACTCGGTCGTCCTTATAAGGGGCGGACGGGTCAAGGATCTTCCCGGGGTCCGATATCACATAGTGCGCGGAGCGCTCGACACCTCGGGCGTCGATGCCCGCCGCAGAGGCCGTAGCAAGTACGGTGCGGTGAAGCCGCAGAGTTAATCACGAGGGCCGTTTCTCCCCGGAGTTACAGGGGTTGACCGGTCCTACCACCCCGACACATAACGGGCTCAGGCGAAACCCTCGCAGGGCGCCAGGCTCAAACAAAGTCGGGGTTTTTGGTGGAAAGGAAATATCGCTTCCAGTTAATCGGACCCCCACGCTCTCGGATTCACGAGGCGCAGACGGGTGTTGATCTGAAAGCTGATCGTAAAGATGGCAAGGCGAAGACGCGCAGAGCGACGGTTGATTGACCCAGACCCGCGTTTTGGAAACGTGGAGTTGGCGCGTTTTACAAACCGCCTCATGAAGGGTGGCAAGAAGACGGTGGCGCAGCGCGCCGTCTACAGCGCCCTGGAATTGCTGGAAAAAGAGACCAACCGGCCCGGGGTTGAGGTGTTTGAGCAGGCGATCCGTAACGCGACGCCGATGCTTGAGGTGAAGCCTCGCCGGGTGGGAGGCGCCACGTACCAGGTGCCGACCGAAGTGCGACCAGAACGCCGGGTATCTCTGGCGATGAGGTGGCTCATCACGGCGGCAAGGGCCCGCCAGGGAGCGCCGATCGCACGACGTCTATACAACGAACTCCTCGATGCGTCACGGGGCCAGGGCGCCGCAGTGCGCCGACGCGAAGAACTTCACAGGATGGCCGAGGCAAACCGGGCCTTCGTCCACTACCGCTGGTAATCACACACAACTCAGAACCGGGGGGTTGCCGACTCCACCGGCAAGAACGCCGGGGAGTACGGGCTTAACGCGAATGGCTACAAAAGTGGCTTCCAAAGCAGTCTCGGATGTGGATCTGAAGAAGATCCGCAACATCGGGTTCATTGCGCACATCGACGCCGGAAAAACGACGGTGAGTGAACGCGTCCTGTTCTTCACCGGCGAGACGTACAAAATCGGCAATATCGATGACGGCACCACCGTGATGGACTTCATGGAACTCGAGCGCGAGCGCGGGATCACGATCGGGTCTGCCGCCACCGCCACGCGGTGGAAGGGCTACCAGATCAACATCATCGACACTCCCGGTCACGTTGATTTCACGGCAGAGGTGGAGCGCAGCCTGCGGGTCCTCGACGGCGGCGTGGTGATCATCGACGCCGTCGCCGGAGTTCAGCCGCAGTCCGAGACGGTGTGGCGGCAGGCCAACCGCCACAACGTGCCCAGGCTTGTATTCATTAACAAGATGGACCGCGCCGGAGCCGCCTACTCCCAGGCGATCGAGTCGGTCTCTCGCCGACTCAACGCGAATCCTGTCGCCATACAGTTGCCGATCGGCGCCGAGTCGGATTTCCGGGGCATCGTTGATCTGATTGAACTGAAGGCGTGGGTTTACGAGACCGAAGACGCCACTGAAGCTGTCGAACATCCGATCCCGGACGACATGGCGGATGAGGTAGTGGCGTACCGCGCTCATCTCGTAGAGAAGGTGTCGGAAACCGACGACGAACTCCTCATGGCCTACCTTGGCGACGAGGAGATCTCAAATGAAGTGCTGATCGCCGCTTTGCGCCAGGCGACGATCCATCTGAAGATAACGCCGGTGCTGTGCGGCGCCGCCCTGAAGCACCGTGGCATTCAGCCGTTGCTTGACGCCGTAATCGCGTACCTGCCGTCCCCGGTAGACATTGAGGATGTGAAGGGAATTGACCCGGCTGACGGGTCTGAAATTACGCGCAAGGCGTCAGTAGATGACCCGGTCAGCGTCCTGATCTTCAAGGTCGTATCAGACCAGCACGTGGGCCGTCTCGTGTACATCCGCGTCTACTCGGGCATACTCGAATCCGGCGCCACCCTCTACAACCCGAGAACGCGCAGTCGAGAGCGCATCGGCAGGCTGCTGCGCATGCACGCCGACCGCCGCGAAGAGATCTCCTCCGCAGGACCGGGGGAGATTGTCACGGCGATCGGCCTCAAGGACGCTTTCACCGGCGACACGCTCTCCGCGAACAACGCCCGCATCATGCTCGAATCGATCGAGTTCCCGGAACCCGTCCTCTCGGTGGCCGTTGAGCCAAAGTCGCGTTCAGACCAGGACAAGATGGACGTTGCGCTGAACAGGCTTTCGGATGAAGATCCCACGCTCCGGGTCAGCACGGACGAGGAGAGCGCACAGGTCGTGCTTGCCGGCATGGGCGAGTTGCACCTGGAAGTGATCGTGGAGCGCATGCGCCGCGAGTTTGGCATCGACGTAAACGTCGGCACGCCGCGCGTCGCCTATCGTGAGACGATCTCGCGGGTTGCGGAAGCACAGGGGCGTCTCGTGCGGCAGACCGGTGGTCACGGCCAGTTCGGGGACTGCACCCTTCGCCTGGAGCCGCTCGCAGTGGGCGAGGGCCTCCAGTTCGAGTCCGAGATTACGGGCTCAACCCTCCCCCGGGAGTATTTCAAGCCGATCGAACAGGGAGCCCGCCAGGCAGCCGCTAACGGTGTACTCGCCGGGTATCCCGTGACCGACGTGAAGATAGTCCTGACTGACGGGTCTCACCACGAGGTTGACTCGTCTGAAATGGCGTTCACGATCGCCGGATCGATGGCTTTCAAGGCCGCTGCGAACAAGGCCGGCATGTCACTCCTTGAGCCGATAATGAAGCTTGAGGTGGTCACGCCGGCGGAGTTCCTCGGTGACGTGCTCGCTGACCTTAACTCCAGGCGGGCGCAGATACAGAACATGGAAGGCCACAACGACACGCAGGTTGTCACGGCTTTCGTTCCGCTTGCGGAGACCTTCCGCTATGCGACCATTCTCCGCTCCCGCACGACCGGCCGGGCGTCCTTTGTGATGTCGCTTGACCACTACGACAAGACCCCGCGGCACATCGCCGCAGAGATCGCCGGGGGCACGACCTAAGCAAAGCAAGGACCTTCACCAACCGGTGAGGGTCCGTTCACGTAAAGACGTGGACGGAAGGAAATATGCCGGGACAAAAAATAAGGATCGTGTTGAAGGCATTCGATCATCGAGTGCTTGACCAGTCCGCAGCGCAGATCGTTGAGACGGCTGAGCGTACCGGGGCGAATATCGCCGGACCGGTGCCGCTACCAACGTCTATTCGCCGGTTCTGTGTGATCCGGTCTCCACACATCGACAAGCGCTCGCGTGAGCACTTTGAGTTGCGCACACACAAGCGTCTCATCGACGTTCACGAGCCGACTTCAAAAACAATCGACGCCATGACCCGGCTCAACCTTCCGGCCGGCGTTGATATCTCGATCAAGCTGTAAACAAGCGCCACAGAACGGGCACAGATCAATATGGGAATACAGGGCCTACTGGGCCGCAAGGTCGGAATGACCACGCTGTATAACGAAGACGGGACCGTGGACGCCGTGACGGCGATCGAGACGGGACCGTGCGTCGTGACGCAGGTGCGGACCGACACGCGTGACGGATATGAGGCAGTACAGATCGGCTTCCTGGAAGCGAAGCGTCTCAACAAGCCGGCAGCGGGCCACCAGTTGCGTTCCGGTGGCCGGTTCCGTCATCTGCAGGAGTTCAAAGCGTCCGACCTGAGCGAGTTTGAGGTCGGACAATCCCTGGACGTCAGCATTTTCGAAGTCGGTGAGATGGTCAGCGTGTCCGGCAAGACACGCGGTCGCGGCTTTGCCGGCGGCGTGCGCCGGCACGGGTTTGCGGGCGGGCCGAAGACTCACGGCCAGTCGGACCGGCATCGCGCCCCGGGGTCGATCGGCGCAGGCAGTTCGCCGGGCAAGGTCTGGAAGGGCACGCGCATGGCGGGCCACATGGGCAACAGCAAGGTGACGACGCGTGGGCTCAAAATTGTGATGGTGGACCCGGAACACAATATCGTGATGGTGCGCGGCAGCGTGCCCGGTGCGCGAAACTCCCTGGTCCGTATCGAACGTGCAAAAGGCAACTACTAGGCCGCCTGAACTAAGCAGCGGCTCTTAGATTTGGTTCATCGTGGAACTTGAAACAAAAAATATGGCTGGTGAAGCGGTCGGCGCC
>JADFQR010000244.1 GCA_022561735.1 Chloroflexota bacterium
GACGGCGGCGCGATGGCGCACGCCTGATCGTGGCCGTCAGCCAGACTGCGATCACCTCGGACACGGGCGGCCCGTGGCTCCCGGCGTGCTGAGGTTCTCGAAGCATGCCGGTGGGGCGGGGCGTACTCGGGGCGCGGCCTTTTCTTCTCGTCACTCCCACGCACGTGGGAACCCAGAAAGCTCGTTTCAACGATTCATTTGTATGCTCAATCCATCGGCGGTAATGGACCCTTCGCCGGTCGCAAAGGCAAACGCTGTGGTACGTCACTAGATTCCCACCTGTGTGGGAATGACGAATGCCTGGCGCTGCGTGGAAACAACCGGCGATTCACATCATGACCGGCAGTCGCAGAATGAAGCCAACGACGAACTCCGCCCGCATAACGGTTCGCGTCCAGCCCCGGGCCAGCGCAAATAGCGTGCTCGGGTTCATGGCGGACGGAACTTTACGCCTGCGTGTAACCGCGCCGCCCGTGGACGGGGCCGCCAATGAAGCTGTATGCAGCCTGCTGGCCAAGACGCTCGGCGTGCCGCGATCGGGCGTCCATGTGACGCACGGCAAGACCGGCCGCAGGAAAGTGATCCAGGTTGATGGACTGTCGCACGCCGAGGTGATCGGCCGGTTGTCTGGCTAGGCGGCCGTGAGTTTTGACCCGACGAACAACAGCACCAACACTGCCACCATCGGCGAGAAGTCGAACATGCCTGCGCGCGGAATCACCCTGCTCAACGGGATCAGAATTGGATCCGTGATCTGGTAGAGGATCTGGACGATCGGGTTGTTCCGGGAGTTCGGAAACCAGGTCGTGAGGGAGCGGGCGATGATGGCGTACGCCATCAACTGCACTGCGGTCCCGATTATTCCAAGTAGATCGCTCACTTCGAACCCCTGCCCAGCTCTTCGCCCCGTTCCCACGCCGCCACGGCCGCGTTCACGACGGCGGCCCGGAATCCGCCTTCCTCCAGCGCCTGCAATCCTGCGGCAGTGGTTCCGCCGGGTGATGTGACCAGGTTCCTTAACTCCGCAGGGTGCTTGCCAGTTTCACGCGCAAGTATGCCGCTGCCGATAATCAGTTGTTGGGCCAGCGTGTGCGCTATCGGCCGGGGCAGGCCGAGAAGGACGCCGGCGTCTATCAGTGATTCCATGAACACATATACGAACGCCGGACCGCTCGCGCTCACGGCGAGCGCCATATCGATGTATCGCTCGTCTTCCATGTAGATCGAGACACCGAGGGCGTCCAGCATTTGACCGGCGAAGTCACGGACGGGTTCCGGAACCTCCGGAGATGCGGTCCACGCGCTCATCCCCTCACCGACCTGCGCCGGGGTGTTTGGCATTACGCGGATCAGGCGGCCGTGGTTCAGCCTGGAGCCAAGCGTGTGCATCTTGACGCCGGCCAGGATTGAAAGGACGGTCTGTTCTGATGTGAGGGAGCCGCTGATCTCCGCCGCCACGCTGTCAAGCTGCTGGGGCTTTACGGCGAGCACGATCAGTTCTGCGCCCTCGATGGCGGCATCGTTTTCGGCCACCGCGACGACGCCGTACGCGCTTTCCAGCGCCGCACGCCGCGCTGCGACCGGTTCGCCGACGGTCACCTCAGCGTCCAGGTCAGCCCGGCGAACTCCGGCGATGATCGCCTCGGCCATCACGCCGCCGCCGATAAATCCCAGTTTCAAATGGATGCTCCCGTTTGGTTTTGCGCTGACACGTCGCGTTAAAGCGCCGTCCTGATTATATGAACTGCAACCCCGTTTATTCTCCGGAGATGCGTGACGGATCACTGCGGTTGATGTCAGCCGGACAAGTGTTGTAACGAGAGAGAACCGGCCCGGCGACCGGCCTGACGGCGATGGCTCAGGACGGCCGTACGCCCGTTGCCAGTTGCGTCGCCAGCTTGATCGCTTCCCGCATGCTCACGGCCTGGGCGATTCCCTTGCCTGCGATATCGAACGCCGTTCCGTGGTCCACGGAAGTCCGTATCCACGGTATGCCAAGGTTGACGCTCACGCTTTCCTCGAACCCGTGGACCTTTATCGGGATGTGCCCCTGGTCGTGATACAGCACGACAACGACGTCCCACCGGCCTGCGATCGCCTGGTTGAACACGGTGTCCGCCGGGATCGGGCCGTTGGCGTCTATGCCCTCCGCCCGGGCGTCTTCCACGGCGGGCCGGATGTCAGTGATCTCTTCCTTTCCGATCATCCCGTTCTCGCCGCCGTGAGGATTGAGCGCTGCGACGGCGATCCTCGGCTTCTCGAAGCCCCAGCGCTTGAACGTTTCATCCGTCAGCCGCGTTGCCATCAAGATGTTTTCGCGCGTCGCGTACTCCGCCGCACGTATCAGTGACCGGTGCGTGCTCAGATGCATGCAGCGCAGGACGCCGGACACCAGCATCGTGGCGACGTAGTCCGAGCCGGACATTCGCTTGAACACCTCCTGGTGTCCGAGGTCTTCCGAGCCGGCCAGCCTGAGCGCCTCCTTGTTGACGGGAGCCGTCACCATGGCGTCCGCCGAGCCGTCCTGGCAAAGGCGGACGGCGCGTTCGATCCACGCGTGAGCGGCCTTGCCCGATACGGGCGACAATTCGCCAAGCGGGAACTCGGCGTCCTCGAAACCATCGATGTTCAGCACATCGATCACCCCGAACTCCTCGCCCGCTCCCTCAACGGTTTCGACAGGACGGGCGCGCAACTTGACTCCGGTGTCATCGATTCCTCGTTGCATCGGTCCTAACGCACCGATGACCACCGGCCGCGCGATCTCGTAGACGCGGGCTTCAGAGAGTGCGCGGGCCACCACCTCCGGGCCGATGCCCGATGGGTCGCCGAGTGTTATCGCGAGGAGGGGTCGTTTCGGTCCGGCCATGGTCGGTCTCCGTCTGAACTTGATTGCTTGATCCGCCGCAACTGCGTGACACCAGATGTTAA
>JADFQR010000245.1 GCA_022561735.1 Chloroflexota bacterium
CGGCTTCCATCCGGCTCTTGATCATCGACCACGCCGGCTGGTTGACCTGCGATACGAGGTTCAGTCCGAGATCGCCTGACACCGACACCGCTTCGTGGAAGATGTGGTTGACCATCCCGGCACGCGCCTCAAGCTGGCCGACGGCCCTGTCGATGGCGTCCCAGTAGCTTTTGAGGCGGGTGTTGTACCCCTCCGGCGCTCCCGGCAGCGGGGAGACCATGGTGACGAGGTACACATTGCGTTTGCCGACTGCCGACGCGGCGTCAGGTTTTTCGATCTGTCCCAGTTCCTCAGGGGCCATCTGGTCTCAACTCCCGCGATCGCCAGGGATCGCAACACGTAACCACGCCGGGCGCTCGCGCCCCGGGATGCGATATCCGGCGGCTGTATGTTTTCCTTCAGACCGAGAACAGGAAGTTGACCGTGTCACCGTCCTGCATCAGGTAGTCCCTGCCCTCGGATCGAAGCAGCCCTCGCGTGCGCGCCTCCGACTGGCTGCCGCATTCGATAAGATCATCGTACGCGACCACTTCCCCGCGGATGAAGCCGCGCTCAATGTCCGAGTGTATGCGGCCCGCTGCAACGGCGGCAGGGGTGTCACGTTCAACGGTCCACGCCCGAACCTCGTCCTCGCCAACCGTCAGGAACGAAATCAGGCCGAGCACGTCATAGGACAGCGTGATGATCCGGGTCAGACCGGACTCCCCGGCTTCCATCGACTCCCGGAACTCCGCCTCTTCTTCGGCATCCATCCCGGCCAACTCGGCTTCAAGTTGAGCGCAGATGGCGACTGCGCCGGAACGCTTGGCCCCCACTTTCTCCACCGCCTCTGCCGTTATCCGGTCTGAGTTCGGGATATCGGCCTCTCCGATATTCACGGCGACGAGGAAGGGCAGGGCGGAGAGCAGGAAGGTGTCCCGCACGGCCTGGCGTTCCTGTTCCGTAAAGGCTCTTGCCCGCAGCGGCGTGCCGTCCTCAAGCTCCGCCTGCAGGCCGCGAAGGGCCTCGATATTACCGGCGAGCCGGGTGCGCTCAGCCTGGCCGGCGCCCTTGGTTTCCTTCGTAATTCGCTCTATGCGGCGGTCCAGCAGGGCGATATCGGCGAAAAGCAGATCGAACCCGATATCGTCGATGTCACGCCGCCAGTCGGTTGAACTTTTTACGTGCGGTACCGACGCATCCTCGAACGCGCGGACCACCACGAGTACGGCGTCAACCGTCTGCAACTGCGTCAGCGCCTCCCCGGCGAACATCCCGCCCTTCGGCCCGTCGTAGTCGGCGGGCCCCGGCAGGTCTACGTATGTGACCTCTGCGGGAACGGTGCGCCTGGGTTTGTACATCTCGGTAAGAGCGTCAAGCCGGTCATCCGGTACGTGCGCAACGCCGATGTTGGCCCCGCGACCGCTTCCGAACCCGGTTTCAGCCCGTCCGCGCGTCAGGGCGTTGAAGAGAGTTGTTTTGCCGCTCGCCGGCAGTCCGATGATCCCGATCCGCATTTCGTCCAATTCAAGGAGACGCGACTACCTCCCACGTGTCCGGAATGCGGCGGGTTACTCAAACCGGCTACTATCAGCTTCGGCCAGAACCTGCGCGAAGAAGATATCCAGGCCTCGGAAGAGGCCGCAGCGCAAACAGACCTGGTCGTGGCATTGGGATCGAGCTTATCGGTCTATCCCGCCGCTTCGGTTCCCCTGATGGCTGCTGATCGAGGCATACCTTACATCATCATCAACCGGGGGCCGACGGAGCATGACGGCAACCCGCTGGTAAGTTTGCGGTTGGAAGGGGACGTGGCGGAGATTTTTCCGCCGGCGGTAGATGCCGCCATTTTATAATACTTCCGAAAAGGCCTCGATGATGGCATCGATCTCCTCGATGCCGACTGATATGCGCACCAGGTCGGGATCGAGATTCAAGCTCTGTAAATATCGGCGGCCTTCGGCGGTGCCGACCAAGTCGTAATGGGCCAGATACATGAAGGGGCACATCATAGTGAAAAAGGTTCCAAAGCTTGGACCTTTTACGATGCGGGCCGGATCGTAAAATTCCTTGAGTGGCTTGTTCAAGTAGATGGTCAGCATACCGCCCGGTGACTCCGGGCGGCGGGCAATTTTCTCGTAATAGGCCCGAGATTGTTCCTCATAAGCCCAAAAAACTTTTTTCACGCTTGCCCGACTTTCCAGAAACTCCGCGAGGACGGTGGTGTTGCGGTTCATTTTCCGGACGAGAGCGGGATACTGTTCGATTTCAAAAGCCAGGCGCTGCAAGTCGCGCTCATAGGGCGGCTCGACGAGAGCCGGAAGCAGCTCCTTTAGCCTGTCGTAAAAGGGCGACTCCCGGTTGAGAACCAGGGCCCCGCTCATCACATCGCCCTGGTTGGCGGCAAATTTGGTCAGGCTGTTGACTGCCAGGTCGGATTCGCTGAGCACGTCGATATTATACGGAGTGGCAAGTGTTGGATCGACCACCAGAGCGACTCCATTAGCCGCTGTTATCTCATGAACCCGTGCAATGTCACAGGTCTGTATCAAAGGATTGGTGGGAACCTCCGTAACCAGGCCGGCGATTCGCTTGCCATGCTCCGCGAATACCCGCTCTAGCGCAGACAGGTCGAAGACATTAAAGACTTCAATATGGTGGGTGGCGTCTGCGCTGAACTTGCTTAGAATCTTCCCCGTATCAAGGTAAAGCCAGCCGAGTTGGACCCAGACGTCCCTGCCCTCCGCGGCCTGAATCGCGTTCACAGCCTGAAACGCGGCATAAAAGGCATTCATGCCCGAATTGCACAGCAAAACATCATCGGGAGATACATCCCGGTAAATATCACTGAGGAATCGGCGCACATGATCGGCTCCGTCACCGGAGAAAACATCCTCGACCTGAGGCGCATCGAGGAGACCCTGGGAACATAGCCAATCCTC
>JADFQR010000246.1 GCA_022561735.1 Chloroflexota bacterium
TCAACCTGTCACCCCGCGGCACTAACGAGGACCACTATGTCGGCCAGAAGTTCGCACGCACCGTGCTGGCGACAAATAACGTTGACACGGGGTTGAATCGCTCGGGAGAGCTGCTGGCGACACTGGCGCAGCAACCCGGTCACGGCACGGCCACCAACCCCATCTGGGGCATCGAGAAGTCGCAGTGTGTGCTGGTCGTCGCCGGCAACCCGACAGAAGAGCAGAATGTCCTCGCCGTGCCGGTGAAAAAGACCGTACGCGCCGGCGCGCGCTTGATCGTCATAGACCCGCGAGAAACAGAGCTGACGCGGTACGCATCAATCTGGCTGCGGCCGCAACCTGGAACCGAGATCACATTGCTGGGCGGCATGGTCAGGGTGATCCTGGACGAGGCGCTGGAAGACAAGGATTTCGTTCGGGACCGGGTTGAGGGGTTGGAGGATTTCAAGAAGGCGATCTGGTCATTTGACCTGATGCGCGTTTCCCAGATCACCGGGGTAACGGAGGATGATATCCGGGTGGCTGCGCGGATGTACGGGGCCGGGCGCCCGGCGTCTCTCCTGCACGGCACGGACGACGTTATCGCAGACGATCACGCGGACCTGCTGTCAGCGGTCATGAACCTGGCCCTGTTGACGGGAAACATCGGATGCGAGGGCGGCGGGCTGTACCCGCTGTTCTCGGGCGCCAACACGCAGGGCGGTAACGACGTCGGCGCAGCGCCGTGCCTGTTGCCAGGATACCGGCCGGTATCCTCGGAATCCGATCGCGACGCGCTGGCTGCGATAACCGGAGGCGTTTACCCGCAGAGACGCGGGAAAGCGGTAAGGGAGATGATCGCCGGCGTCAGCAAAGGCGCGATCAAGGCGCTCGTGGTGATGGCGGACGGCTGGAACCCGGATGCCGCGGGGATCACAACGGGCGGCATCGAAAAGCCGGAGTTCCTCGTGGTCTCTGACGTGTTCATGTCCGAGACGGCGTCACGGGCTGACGTGGTGTTCCCGGCGACGACGTACGCCGAGGTGTCCGGGACGGTTACGAACCTTGAACGCCGGGTGCAGAAGGTGAACCCGGGTCTCACGTTGCGCCACGAGGAACGCGAGGGCTGGCGAACGCTGGCCGGGCTTGCGACCGTCATGGGCGGTAACGGCTTCGATTACGAATCATCCTCGGAGGTGTTCGAGGAGATCCGAAAGGTCGTTCCTGACTACGCGGGGCTGTCACACAAAAGGCTTGAGAGCCGGGGCGTACAGACGCCGGCACGCGAAGACGACTCCCGCGGGACGCCGATCCTGTTCTCGACCCCCGCTACGTCTACGGGTACGTCCGAGCTCACGTCCAAGGACACGTCTGAAGCACGGATTTCGCTCGTACCGATGGCGATACGCGAGCCGATCTCCCGGCCGGACGAGGAGTTCCCGTTCACCCTGGCCCACGGGCGGGTGCTGTTGCGTCCGGAGGAGGACATGCGGGTTGTCCGGGACGATCAGGATATGAACCATGTTGAGCGCGACACATGGATAGAGGTTCACCCGGAGGACGCATCCACGCTGGGCGTGAGTGAGGGAGACCGGGTCGCCATCACGGCCGAGCCGGACGCTTCCGCGTCCCGGCTGCCGGACTTCGCATTTGTTCGTCTGTCGTCTCCCCACAGGGGATTTGTTTCGGTCACGACACTGTTCGCTGAAGTTGTCACGGGGGTCCAGAATTCGGACGATATCGACACCTCGCCGTCGGTTAGGGGTTTACCCTTACGACATGTCTCGCTGGCGAAAGCGCCCGTACTGCGCGAAGCTGGAGTAGCAGCAGCAGACTGATCGGCCATTCTCGCTCGGGAAGGCCAGATGACCTGAGATATCTCGGTCCTGCATCTCGGTAGCGCTATCCGAATCTAAGTTTGCAGATAGCACGAACACGGTCCGCGTGCTGGAGCACGGGACCCTCTAGGAGAAAAGATGAGCAAGCCCACCGCTGTCACGGACAGCAGTTTTGATGTCGACGTCCTTCAGTCCGACCTTCCGGTGCTGGTCGATTTCTGGGCCGACTGGTGCGGCCCATGCAAGATGGTCGCCCCGGTAGTCGATGAACTTGCGGCCGAGTACGACGGCAGGATCAAGTTCGCCAAGGTCGATGTTGACGCGAACCCGATTACCGCCGGCAAGTACGGCGTACGCAGCATCCCAACGCTGCTGATCTTCAAGAACGGGGAGCCCGTCGGCCAGGTGGTCGGCGCAGTTCCGAAGAACGTCCTTGAGGCGCGGTTGAAGGAATCGATCGCCTAAAAACGGCGAGAACCTTCAGGGCAGATAGCCCGATCTTGAGACAGCCGGAGCCGCATGGCCCGGCTGTCTCTTCGCGCTGCGGACCGATTCCCGAGTCGGCGAATTCCGGCGACGGTCAACGGCCGGTCCAACGCAGATCCTTCGAGAACCTCAGGATGGGACGCCTTCGTTCTCGCCTCGCCACTGACCCTGCGGTTGAGGCTATCGAAGGACAAAAATAACCCTTGAATGGCCGGCTTGCGGGGACGAAACGGCCCGGTTCCCACACGATCACAAACTTCTGCGTCTTAACGTGAACCGTAATTGAGGTTAATCCGGGCCCGGCCGGGCGTAAACTGTCCCGGCCTGCCTCGGGAGTGTATGGGCTCTGGTGGGCTCCACGGACTTCAAACCCGATGGGGGGCATCCTTCGATGTCTTCGGGGGGTTCGACTCCCTCACGCTCCCGCCACATAGCTAAGTTGAACGTAGCGGTGGACCGCTAAATGAAGGTCCCGGACGGGTGATTCCGCCGGGGCCTTTTCGCGATTTGCAACCATTTTGCAACCAGTGGGTCAGCCGGAAGTCTCGTCCAGTGCGTCGGCAAAGGCATTAGCGGCCTGCTCCTGGAGCCCTTTGGCGACGTGGCCGTAC
>JADFQR010000247.1 GCA_022561735.1 Chloroflexota bacterium
AACGATGACGATGTCATCATCGGTTTCCAGTCAGACGGGCGGCCCCGCCGGTTTCAGGGAGTCGAGGCGTGGAGCGCGGCGCACATGCCTGCGTTCTGGATGCCATGAGCCTGAACTGTACTCGCCTATCATCGCCACGCCCTTGAGTCACCGTAGTGTTTGAAGTTTGTTCCGTGGTTGCCCGATCGTTCCTGCGGCCGCCCGGTTGTCGCCCGTGGCTTCCACTTTTGCGTACACGCCAGAGAAGATAGATGGACAGGTATATCGTCGCACCGGCTGTTGCGCCGATCCCGTCAACCAGCAGGTCTGCCAGTTCCACGGAACGGCCGTCGATGAACCACTGGTGGGCCTCGTCGCTGACGCCGTACAGGATCGCGAGGCCCACCGCTATAAGGGCCAAAGACCGGACCAGCGCGATATCTGGCAGCGCCGCGCCGGGTGGCGCTTTCACGGCCAGTATCCAGCGCAGTATCAGCCCGCTCAATACGAAATATTCGGAGAAATGAGCGATCTCGTCGATGAACTGGCCGAACAAAGCCGTCAAAAACCCGGAAGACGGAGCATCGTTTACGGCGTCCGCGGACATCTGCGACACGGCGAATATCGCGGCCATCACGAGGAATACCGGGAATCCGTACCGCATGAACCGGAGGCCGGCGTTGGGGCCGGCGGTCTGGACAGGCGGCCCCTGCGGCGCTTTTATCGACATTGGCTGTGCAGCTCAACCTCTGGCTGGAACTGTGTGATGCGGAGGACCGTGTGATGTGGAACCGGGCGCGAACAGGACCCCGGGCGTTCTACTCTTCGAGGTCGAACACCTTCTCCATCGCCGTCCACCAGTCGTCTGGCCCGGCCTCCGGGACCCTGACCTGGAACGCCATCATCAGGTCATTCCACTCCTCAGCGCGCGGGTTGGCGTCCGTGTACGCCTGAAAATCCCGCTCCGGCACGAAATCGTCCGGCGCCTCGTAGTACATGAACAGGTGCGTCCCGAGCAGGAATATCTCCATCTTTGAGATGCCGATCGAGCGGAGAGATTCCAGCACCTCCGGCCATACGGCCCGGTGGTATTCCTTGTACTTTGCGACCGTTTCCGGGTCGTCTTTCAGGTCCAGGGCCTGGGCGTAACTCTTCATTACGAGCGGCTCCGATCAAAAGGGTAAGACGGTTCATCGGCGTGCGGCGGTTCGGTAGCATACCGCGCACCCGGCCGTCATTCGGCCCAGGATATTTCAGAGCAAGCGAAGTCCCGGAAGGGCCGTGATATGCAGAGAATCGGTTTTCTCCTCAAGGTCAAAGAGGGCCTTATCGAGGAGTACAAGGAACACCACAGAAACGTGACGCCGGAGATGCTGGACGCGCTGCGGCGGCACGGGTGGCACAACTACAGCCTGTTCATGCGGCCCGATGGGATGATGTTCGGGTACGTGGAGGTGCCGGAAAGTTTTGAAGCGGCGCTCGACGGCATGGCAGGAGAAGACGCAAACTCGCGCTGGCAGGCGCTTATGGAGCCGTTCTTCGACGCGCCTGATGGCGGCAGGCCCGATGAGAACATGGTCGTACTCGAAGAGGTTTTCCACCTTGATTGAGTGTCCCGGGAACGAGAGTCCCGATGTAAGAGGCGACGACGTCCACCACGAGCGCGGAGTTTGAGCGGTGAGTGATATCGATAGCGTGATAGTGGAACTCGTGAAGGAGATCCATTCCCGGCCTGAGAAGGCGGTGATCGTGGTGACCGGCGCAGGCGTGGCCGCGCTGGGCTGGTTATTCGCCCAGGGCGGCACTTCACGCACCGTGCTGGAAGCGCTGGTCCCGTATTCGATGAAATCCCTGAACGAGTTCGTCGGCGTGGAGGCTGAGACGCACGTTTCCCGCGACGAAGCGGTGCGAATGGCCGATCGCGCCTACGAGCGCGCTATCGAACTCAGGGGGGACGATGACGACTCGGCGGTAATTGGCGTTTCCTGCACGGCCACCATCGCCACCGACTACACGAAGCGCGGGACGCACCGGGCGGCGTGCGCGTTGCGGACGGCGACGCGGCGGACCGACTACACGATAGTGTTTGAGAAGGGCGCCCGGGACCGTGCCGGTGAGGAGGATGTGGCCAGCAGGCTTGTTTTGAACCTGATCGCCCTGGGCAACGGAATCTCGAAATCGCTCGATCCGGGGTTGCTTCCCGGCGAAGATCTGAACATTACCGATGAACGACTCTGATCGTCTGCTCGCCGCCGTACTGGCGGGAGAGGTCCAGGTTGTCACCGTTGACCCCGGCGGGCAGGTCCGCCCCGGAGCGGACAGCGGGTTGGTGGTGCTCTCCGGAGCGTTCAATCCGCTGCACGGCGGCCACGAGGGCATGCTCCGGGCTGCCACCCGGGTTACGGGCCGCTCGGGGGTGTTTGAACTCTCGGTCGTCAACGTGGACAAACCGGAGCTGACCGAACACCAGGTCCGGGAGCGGATTTCGCAGTTCGCCGGACGCTACACGGCGCTTATCTCACGCGCTCCGACTTTTGTGGGAAAATCCCGTTTGATGCCGGGCTCGACTTTCGTAATCGGGTACGACACCGCGGTGCGCCTGTTCGATGACGGGTACTACCCGCCGTACGAGCCGCAAACCGACCCCGACGACACCGGTTCAGCGACGCTCGCCGCGATGTCGGAAATCAGGCGTGAAGGTTGCGCTTTCGTCGTCGCCGGGCGGCTTACGGACGCCGGGTTCAAGACCGTTAAGGACCTCGACGTGCCGGACGGTTACGAGGCGCTGTTACAGGAGATACCGGCGAGTCTGTTCCGGGAGGACATCTCGTCAACAGAACTTCGCCGGACGCACCGGACCGCGCAGGATCGGGCGTCTCCCCGGGACGGGGACCGGCGGGATGATCGTTCTTAAGGGGTCCGATCAGC
>JADFQR010000248.1 GCA_022561735.1 Chloroflexota bacterium
GGCTATCACGCGGAGACGGAAAGGGAGATACGCGAGCAGCTGGTAGCGGCAGGCCATGACATCAGTGACATCTCGTTCGACCCCCTGCCGGACGATGTCCGCGACAGCGCCGCCACAAGGCAGACACGTGAACTCTACGGCGGCTACTCCCGGGCCTACTCCCAACAGGGGGTCTACAACGGGCATGACGAGTACTACTCGGGCCCGGACCAGGTCCTTGAGTACACGGACGCCGGAAATCTCCAGGAAGGCCAGTATTTCCTCCAGGGCCTCTGGGACAACCGGGAAGAGTCGATAGTCCATGCGCGCGAAGACCCGAACCTTGAGGACTACCTGAGGGTCCCGTTCAGCGCTCGCAGCGTGAACATCGTGATCGAGCCCGCAGGTCCAGAGCCGTTCGAGGTAGTGGTCGAGATCGACGGCGAGCCGCTCACGAAGGAGCAAGCGGGTGCAGATATCGTTTGGAAGGAGGACGGAACTACGGTGCTTGAGGTGTCAGACTCCCGCCTTTACGCCGTCCTCGAGTCTTCCGAGTTTACGCAGGCGGAGCTCTACTTCCGGTCCAGTTCACCGAACTTCGCCATGTTCGCCTTTACCTTTGGCGTTTACCTGGAGGGTGTGTGATTTGGGACCGTTAATCGACGCGCCAACGCGTTCCCGGCACACCGATCTGCGCGGAAATGACGGTGTGCGAACAACATCGAGGTTGCGACGACTGATCGCCGCGTCGGCCGCTCTCGCAGTGATCGCCGCCGTTGCGTGCGGCAGCACAGACGCGGTTTCCATATCGGCAACAGATGCGACCCCGGGAACGGATCTGGGAACGAGCGGGACCGAACGGCCGACGCTGGTTGGCACGGACGATTTCACACAACGCAACGAGGAAAATGGCCTTATCACCATCCAGGCGACCACCGATCTCGGCGTTGGCACTGGACGGTTCGCGTTTGTCCTGACCGAGCCGGGCGGGCTGGTCAAGTTCCCCGCCGTGAAGGCGCGGACGTTCTTCTACCCGGGAGGGTACGAGGGCGAGCGGGAAGGCCCGGTTGAAGAACAGCTCGCTGTGTTCCGGGAGTTCCCGTTTGGCACGCGTGGCGTTTACGCCGCGGACTACACCTTTGACCGCTCGGGAGAATGGGGCATCGAGGTATCGCTGCCCCGCCCTGACGGGTCAACCCTGACGACCGAGCATCGGTTCGTGGTGAAAGACGTCACGACGGCCCCGGACGTCGGAGACCGGCCGCCTGACGGCCGAAACCGGACGCTTGCCGACGTGGAATCGATCAAGGAATTGACTACCGGATCGCTGAGAGACCGGGAGCTGTATGACCTGTCTATCCCTGACGCCCTCGCTTCCGGCCGTCCGTTTACGGTGGTGTTCGCAAGCCCGGCGTTCTGCACCACGGCCGTGTGCGGACCGCAGGTGGATGTCCTGAGCGAACTCAACGCCACGTACGGCGACCGGATGGACTTTATCCATATCGACCTGTTCATCAATCCACATGAGATCAAGGGCGATCTGGACCTCGCCGTACACACGCCTCTTCTCATGGAATGGGGGCTGTTCACGGACGAGTGGACCTTCGTGATGGACGCGTCGGGGACGGTCATCGGGCGGTTTGAGGGGTTCTCGCCGTATTCCGAGCTGGAAGAGACGATTCTCCGGACCCTGAGCGAGGGATAAGCGCGGGTTGAACGCAGGGGACTCACCGCTTCGTCCCTCCCGGTGAGTCGTGTTTTCCGGCACAAGGCGGGGATTCCCCGACGGATTGTGGACAGGCGCGGGCCGTTGCCAGCGGATCCCACCTGCTCCGGGGGCGGATTGCAATCCGCCTCTTTCTTTCCTCACCTTTGTGCTCTCTAAAATCGAGAGCGGATTTACCGGTTCTCACGCCGTAGGAGCGTATGGAATACGACCGAACGATACGGGTCCGGCGTATACCGCACTGAAGCTCTTGAAGCGGGGCCGGGGACGTATCGGCATCGGCCCCCGCGTGCGGGTGATTCCGCGGGCCCCTATCCTGTTTCCTCGCCGATTTTTCACCCGCAATCCGGTGGCTTAACGGCCCGACGCGTCCGGCCTGAGTCAAATATGAGGACCGTGTGCCAGATCCACTTCGATTGAGCCGTCAACAGACCGAAGCCATGTTCGAGTTGCTTCGGGAAATGGCGCTCGTCGAGTCCCCGACTTCAGACAAAGCCGCCAATGATCGCCTGCTCGGGATGCTGCAGGACCGTTTCGAAACGCTCGGGGCAGCGGTCGAAATCGTCCGGCAAGACGAGTACGGGGACCACCTGTCGGCGCGCTGGCCCGGGCGCGGGAAACCCGGACTCGTTATCGGTCATATCGACACGGTCTGGCCGTCCGGGACGCTGGAGCACATGCCTTACCGGGAGGAAGCGGGCAAAATCTACGGCCCGGGCGTCCTCGATATGAAGGCCGGGATCGCCGCCCTGCTGGCGGCGCTCTGCATGATGCGCGACTCCGGGAACTGGCCGGAACGCGCCATCACCGTGCTCATCAACTCGGACGAAGAGGTCGGCAGCCCGAGCTCGCGGCAACTGGTGGAATGGGAGGCGGGGCGATCGGCTTACGCGATCGTCATGGAGCCCGGCATGGGGGTGGAAGGCGCGCTCAAGACAGAGCGCAAGGGGCTCGGAGAGTTCCGCATCCGCGTTGAAGGGCGCGCCTCACACGCCGGGGCGTTTCCGGAAGACGGCGTTTCGGCGATCGAGGAGATGGCGCACCAGGTACTGCGCATCCAGGCCCTCAAGGACTGGTCAGCGGGCACGACATTGAACGTGGGCCTGATAAGCGGCGGGTCGGCGCGCAACACGATTCCGGCAGAAGCGAACGCCGTTATCGACGTGCGCGTCCGGACGGTTAAAGAGGGGCTCA
>JADFQR010000019.1 GCA_022561735.1 Chloroflexota bacterium
GGCGTCACGGCCCCGGCCGACCGATGACCTCCAGTGGACCGAGGCGGTGTTCGGCTCCGGCGGCTACCCGAGCGGGCACGTCATCTACGGCGTGCTGGTGTTCGGCACCCTCGCCTACCTGGCGGGGAGGTACATGGCGCCCGGGCGACGCCGCGTCGCGCTGCGGGCTCTCTTCGTGATACTGGTCGTCACGATGGGACCGGCACGGCTGATCAATCTGGACCACTGGGCGATGGATATCGTCGGGTCGTACCTGCTGGCGTTGCCGTTTTTCCTGACCGCCTTGTGGGTGCACCCGCGCCTGCCGGGCTGGCTGTCCGGCGCGCCGCGGCTGCGGACGCTGATCGGCGCGAACCGCACGCCGTGGCTCCCGTCTCCCGCCGTGGCAATGGACCAGTCTCCACCCGATACGACCTGGACTCACCCCCGAACGCCTGAACGGAAGGACCGCACGTGACAGACCGCCGCAGTTTCTGGGCATGGGGCATGGAGTCCCGCGAGCCGACGCCGGCGCGGCGTGAAGCCGCGGCGAGGGCGATGTCGGAACGCTTCGGGGTGTCGCTGAACGCCGCGCAGCCGCCGTCCCTGGACCAGATTGACCTGCGCCCGCCCCGGATCACGCCACCGGGCTCGCTCGCCGCGATCGCAACGACCGACACATACGAGCGCGCCTTTCACGCCTACGGCCATAGCTTCCGCGACCGCGTGCGGAAGTTCGCCGGTGACTTCCCGAACCCGCCGGACGTCATCGCTTACCCGCGGGATGAGGCGGACGTCGTCGCCCTGCTCGACTGGTGTGGCGGCGCGGGCTACGCCGCAATCCCGTTTGGCGGTGGTTCTTCGGTCGTCGGTGGGGTCGAGCCGCCGGCCGGGTACGACGGAATCGTCACGATCGATATGACCCGCATGGACCGCGTGCTCGAGGTCGACGACATATCGCGAGCGGCGCGGGTCCAGGCCGGCGCGCTCGGCCCGGTGCTCGAGTCGCAACTCAAGCCGCACGGCTTCACGATGCGCCACTTCCCGCAGAGCTTTGAGTTCTCCACGCTCGGCGGATGGATCGTGACGCGGTCCGGCGGCCACTACGCCACCAACCACACGCACATCGACGAGTTTGTCGAGTCGATCCGCATGGTGACGCCGTCCGGGTTGTGGGAGTCGATCCGCGTTCCCGGGAGCGGCGCCGGCCCGAGCCCCGACCGGCTCGCACTGGGGAGCGAGGGCATCCTTGGGATCGTCACCGAGGCGTGGATGCGGATACAGGGTCGCCCGAAGTTCAGGGCGTCGACCGCCGTCTCGTTCCCGTCGCTGGAGTCGGTCTCGGAAGGCGCCCGGGGCATCGCCCAGGCCAAGCTCTGGCCGGCCAACCTGCGCGTGCTGGACCCCGGCGAGGGCGCTGAGATGGCCGGGTTGGACGGCAAGACCGCCATCCTGATCATCGGGTTCGAGTCGGCCGACGTGCCGCAGGACGCTTTCATCAGGGAGGCCGTGTCGATAGCCCGGGACGCCGGGGGGCAGGTTGAGGACGACGAGATCGTGATCTCTCCGGCGCCGGCCGGGGCGAAGACGAGCAGCGACCCGGCCGGGCGGCAGGGCGCGGTTGGCGCGTGGCGAGAGGCGTTTATCAACCTTCCGTATGACTGGAATGACATCGCCGGCCTGGGTGTGATCGCCGATACTTTTGAGACTGCGATCACATGGGATCGATGGCCGGAATTTGATCGCTCGGTGCGCGCAGCAACACAGGACGCGCTGGATCGCGTCTGCGGCGGCGGCACCGTGACGGCGCGTATCACCCACGTTTACCCGGACGGACCGGCGCCTTACTACTCGTTCACAGCGCTCGGGAAGCCCGGGTCGGAACTTGCGCAGTGGGCGGAGATAAAACAGGCCGTATCGGACGCCGTGATCAACGCCGGTGGCACCATCACCCATCACCACGCTGTCGGCCGGGAGCATCGCCAGTGGTACGATCGGCAGCGTCCCGGGCCGTTTGCCGCAGCGCTTCGGGCGGCCAAAAAAGCTGTCGACCCGTCGGGCGTCCTCAACCCGGGTGTGCTTATCGACCCTTAACCGACGCGCACTCGTGCGCGTCATGCCCTGAAGGAGAAATGCCGGTGTCCATCTACTCGGTATCTGACATCACCGTCAAAGATCCGGAAGCGTACGCCGAGTACATGGAAAGGGCGGCGCCGCTGGTTGAGAAGTTCGGAGGCCGCTACCTTGTGAGGGGCGGTAAGGTGACGCCGGGCGAAGGTGGCTGGACGCCGAACCGCATCGTCATCCTGGAGTTTCCTGACGAGGAATCGATGATGGCGTTCAGGAATTCTCCGGAATACGCTCCGGTCGGCGATATCCGCCACAAAGCCGCTGACACGAAATCGTTCCGGGTCGAAGGCGTGTAGCCTCCTGTGACCCGGTGACAATTCAAGCAAGAGGGAGTTGAATATGGCCGTCTATACCATCGCCGAGATCACCGTCAACGACCCTGAAGCGTATGCCGAATACCAGGCGAGGGTGCCGGCCACGATTGAGAAGTACGGCGGCCGCTATCTCGTGCGCGGCGGCGATGTCACACCCGGCGAGGGTGACTGGTCGCCGAGCGGTAGGATCGTCATCCTGGAGTTCCCGGACGCCGAGTCGCTACAAAAGTGGGCGACTTCACCGGAATATGCTCCCGTCGCTGAGATTCGCCACCGCGCGGCCGATTCCAGATCCTTCATGGTCCAGGGCGTTTAGGAACTGGTCACACCGCAGGGTAGGGGCTTGCATCGCCCGCCACTGTTCAGTAGCGCCAGTTCACGGGGTGGCTCGCCACCGTCATCCTGAACCGGCGTGAAAAATCTTCCGGCGAACGACCGATGAGATTCTTCGTCGCAGCTTGTCAGGATGAGCGATCGTGCGTCCGGCGTCGGTCCGTACCCGGAGCCCGCCGCCGAGATACTGAACCCCGGACCGCGACCTGAAGCTTGTCGACGGGTGATTGGTGTGACGACACGATGCCCCCGGGCCGGTCAGTCGCGGTCGAAATCCACGCTGCGCAGGTCCCGAGTCGGGCGTGATACGCGCCCATCGATCACCGGTCCTCCGGAACTCTTCTCCGCCTGCTGGCGGTCGTACCTTCGGCCCATCCAGCCAAGGAATCGCGGGACGCCCCACCGGGCTAAAGGGAACAACACGATCGGTACCAGGATGCGCAATAAGATTCCCATCGAACTCCCGTATCAGCCCTGGGCGGCGGCTGCATCGCCGCGCCTGGCGCGCGTCAACTCTCTCTCAGATACGGAAATAGCCACGATGGGGTTCTCGGCCTCGATCTGCACGCGATACTGCGGGATGCCGCCCAGGTGATGGTGGAGAGCGTCCGGCTCAAGGTGCAGGATCACGCCGGTCCGCCCTTCATATTTGACGTGCTGGCCGGTGATATTCGGATGCAGCACCACCCGGTCACCCTCGTCGTACTTCGCCATATATACGCCCTGCGGCGGCCTTCAAGCACCTTTTAAATGTTGGCAATTCCGGCCGTCTACAACTTGCGGTTGCAATTGTGTCCCCGGCTCCGTTTCCGGTTTCGTCTCAGGCAATTCTAGTCCGGGAGCTGTGCGATCCGCTCCGTTGAGAACTGGTAGACGTCCCGGGCGATCTCCAACGCTCGCTCAGAATCGTAAGCCTCGTACATCTCTGCCGGAACCCCCCCCGGCAGCCCGCCGGGGTAGCGCGCCCCCAGGTAGTGCTTGTCCAGAAGCGGGCCGATCGACTTCATGAAATCGAACGATGGCTCGACCGCCATCGCATCCTCGCAAAGGTCCGCCAGGGAGTGCCCCCACACCTGTTCGGCGCCGCGGGCGAGCAGGTAGGCGGTTACGGCCTTTTCGGCGCTCTGATGACACAGGAAGCACGCCAGCGCGTGCCTGCCCGCGCCGGCTACAAACTCGGCGTCCGCGAGGTCGATGCTCGACTGCTTAATCCATCTGCCGGCGTTCTTGAGAGCTGCCGATTCAGCCAATGATCACCTCTCCGTCTCGTTCGACCGCAGTGAGTAGCGGGTCGGTTTCGGCCAGTTCCTCGTACTCCTCGGGCGTGTACACGAAAAAGCTCGTGTCCAGACGTGGACGGAGATGCGTCACCCAGAAATCGGACCTTCTATGGAATGGCTCGTCGGTTTGCTGAACGACGACCAGCTCGATCGCCGTCTCCGGGGTTATGCGCCCGACGGCCATGCCGCCCGTAAGGGCGACGCGTATCGCGCCAAGCTGTGGCATCTCGGTTCGGAACCGTTCCAGCTCGGCCTCAAGCAATTCCCGGCGCTGCTGCGCGAAGCCGTACATCATCGGCAACGGGTTCGCCTCCTCTTTCCCCTTCGGTCCCGGACGGCGAACAACGTCACTTGCGACCTCGTGAGTCCGGCCCGGAATCGGATGCCGTCCCGGGCATAGCGGGACGCGATTCGGTCAACGTCCCGTTGCCGCCGGTTAGACCGTGTAAAGCGTCGGGTGATCCGGCACCGGGTAGATATCGTCCGGTGTCAGCGGGTAGGCCTCTTTCTTGTAGACCTGGATCCGGTGGCAGCCGAAGTCCGGCACGTACATCCGATCCTGGTCGTCGAACCGCACCGAGGCCGGTCCGCGGAACCGTTTCTGCTGCTCCGTGTTGGCCATCTCGCGGTTGCGGAGCACGGCCGGGTTCGCCCTGACGTAGGTCTGTCCGCTCTTCGAGAGCGTCGCGTCGCCGATGAACTTGTCGACATAGCGGCCGTCCGGCGCAAACTGCTGGACGCGGTTGTTTCCGCGGTCGGCCACGTAGATATCGCCGTGCTGGTCAACCTCGACACCGGCCGGCCGGTGGAACTCGCCGTCACCGTCGCCGGAGCTGCCGAACTCCATGATGAACTCGCCGTCTGCAGTGAGCTTCTGGATCCGGTCGTTGTGCCAGTCCGCCACCAGGATGTCGCCCTCACCGGTCACCGTCACGCCCCACGGCATGTCGAACTCGCCCGGGCCGTTCCCGTGGGAACCGAAGCCACCCAGGTACTTGCCGTCCTTCGTGAACTTCTGGAGGCGATGGTTGAGAGTGTCCACCACCCAGAGATTCTCGTCGGCATCAAAAGCGATCCCGGACGGGCGGTTGAACTGGCCCTCGCCTGAACCTTCCTCACCCCATTCGCCGAGGTCTGTACCATCCGTCTTGAAACGGAAGATGCGGTGATTCCCCTCGTCCGAGACGTACAGGTTGCCTTCCCTGTCACGGATCATCTGGACAGGCCAGAGCAGCTTGTTGCCGCCCAGCGTGTCCAGGTCCTCGTCGTCCCAGTTCGTCCGGCGAATGTTGCTGCCGCCCAGTCCCGGGCTATCGGCACGGCACAGCACGTACAGCTTGTCCTCTTCCCCGATGACGATGTCCATGCAGTACGTCGTCACACGGCGCATGCCAAGAGTCGTGTAGTAGGGGAAGCCTGCGCGCAGAAGCGCGTAAGGCGGGCTGCTGGGCTTGGTGGCCATTGTTGTCATGGTCGTTCTCCCGGCGCGGTCGGGCGCACTTGTTCAGAACCTGGAGTCTGGGAACGGCGAGCCGTCCGCTTTACGCCGTGGCGGTCTCCTTGTACGGGTGAAGCTGCTCGAAATTGCCGCCGACGATCGGCTCCGGGTCGATCCCGAGGTGCTGCTCCAGCAGGGTGCCGTATACGCCCCTGAAATCAAACGTGTGGGCGAGGTCTTCACCGCGCTCCCAGTCCGCCTGCGCCAGCGACGGGTACTCGGCATACAGGCCGCCATCGATGTTGTCACCGATGATGAATGCGCCCCCGGCTGAACCGTGGTCGGTGCCGGAGCCGTTGTCCTTGATGCGCCGGCCGAACTCGGTAAACACCAGCATGGACACGTTGTCCGCGGCGCCGTGATCGCGCAGGTCCTGCCAGAAGTCGCTGATCGCTCCCGTCAACTCTGCGAGCAACCGGGCATGCGCCGGCACCTCCTGTGCGTGGTGGTCGTAACCGCCGTGCTGCGTGTAGAAAACCCGGGTGCCAAGCTCCGCGGTGTGGACCCGGGCAACGTCGCGTAATGATTTCGCGATCGGGTTATCCGCGTACTCCACCGTGGAGGTGTAGCGCTGCGGAGCAACCTTGATCAGGTCAGACCCGGTCAACACGCTCTGCCCGGTATCACCAAAATAGTCCATCACCAGCCCGGAGCCGATGGCCGGGGTGTACATGCGCTTGAAGATGGCGAGGTCTTCGTTACGCCGCTGGCCGGCCTCGATACTGGTCATAAGGCCGTAGTTATCGAGATCATCGACAGAGGTAGCGACCACGCCCGGCGCGGCCATCGCACGCGGCAACCCGCGTCCGAAGCTGACCCCGGTGAGGGGGTTTTCGGAGTTGGGATCGAAGTGCCGGATCACCTTGGCCAGCCAGCCCTCGGTTGCGATGATTTCCGGCTCACAGGTGTGCCAGATGTCCATCGAACGGAAGTGGGAGCGTGAGGCGTTCGGGTATCCGATGCCCTGGACGATCGCGACCTTTCCGTCCTCAAACATGCTCTTAAGCGGCGCAGCGGATGGATGGAAGGCCAGGGTGTCGTTAATCGGAAGAGACTTGTCCTCCGGGATCCCCACCAGCGGCCGGTTGTCGTAGTACATCCCGGCCGTATACGGGATGAGGGTGTTCATGAAGTCGTTGCCGCCGGAAAGCTGCACGACCACCAGAACCGGGTCTTTCGCCTTCCCGCTGGTGCCGTTGCCGTTGGTCGTCATGTCCCAGGTTCCTCTCTTCTTTAATCTGCCGGGGCCTGATCTCTAACCTGCCGGGGCCTGGCTAATGGCTGGCTTGAGGCCCGGCGGTTCTGCTCCGGTGCTGGCTGGCCGCCTCGTTTAGAGGCGGACCGGGTCTCAATCAGGCGAACTGGTACTCCCGGGATGCCACCACAAGGGCAAGCATCCGGGCGATGCGGTCATCGCTCTTGATCCTGTCGGATGAACTGCTGAAGGTTAGATTTCCATCGAGTTCGGCGAGTTGCAACAGCGCTAACCGCGTCTCGTCAGCCACCTCGATCGGGCCGGCCAGGTCCAGAACGCCGTCCACAAGCTCGGCGGGCGTTATCGGATCACCGGAGCCGGATAACCGCTCGATGATCGCCCTCGTCCCGGGGGTGTCGGGGTCGCCGACCCGGGCCGTTGCGAAGTTGATGCGCTCCGTCAGCGTGCCGCCGTCGATCCACTCCTTGCCCGTGTGCCAGCCCTCGACGGTTGGCGGGTCCATCAGTTTCTGGCCCATCACGATGCTGGCTGCGTCCAGCGCCGCCAACCCGGGCTCAATCTCGCGGAACTCGCCCGTCAGCTTCAGCGTTCCGGCGATGAACTCGGCGGGGCACTTGACTCGTTTGCCACGCGCCGCCTTGAAGAAATCAGACAGGAACAGGGTCTTCATCACAGTCCGGATATCGGCGTTCGAGTCCGTGTACGCCTTTACCAGGATGTCGATCGCCTCCTGGTCTATCGGAGGTGTGACGCTCCACGCCGGTATCTGCGGTTCATCCGCGACGAAGAAGTTGTAGATGTGCCGGCAGATGAACCGGGCGTTCGCCTCCTGCCGGACGATGATGTCGATGATGTCATCGCCGTTGAGGTTGCCGGTCTCACCGAGGAACGTCTTTTCCGTGTTGTCGTGATCCTCCGGCCGGAACTCAAACCTGGCGTCGTAATGGCCGAACGGGTACAACGGGAGCGGCTGCTCAAAGGTCCAGCCGGTGAAAGCGCGGGCGGCGTCCTTCACGTCCGGCTCGTCGTACGTCCCGATCCCCATCGAGAACAGCTCCAGCAACTCTCTGCCGTAGTTCTCGTTGGGGGCGTTGCCGTGGTTCTCCGAATTGTCCAGCCAGAAGTTCATGGCCGGGTCTCTTGAAATTGCGAGAAGCAGGGTCCGGAAGTTGGCCAGGCCGTGCTGTCTGAACATCTCGATGTGATCAACCATCGACGGCGTGTGCTCGCTCTTGGTCCACCCCGTCGCAAACACGTGGTGCCAGAACAGGGTCATCTTCTCTTCCAGCGGCCGCCGGGTATTGACCATCCGCCAGAACCAGCGCCCGTTCCACACGCCCGGGTTGTCCTTGTTGGAAAAAATGTGCGGATAGAACCGCTCGAGGACATCCTCGTCAAGGGGATCGAACCGTTCCGGGTTCACAAGGTCGTCGACCACCTCGTCATAGGGCCGTGCCGCGTACTCTTCGAGTTCGTCACGGGAAGTGCCGAATCCCGCACGCCGAAGTAGATGGGCCATCGTGGCGAGTCGCTCATCCGCCATCGGTTCCTCCTGATTTCATCGTAATGGCGAAGCCGCCCTTCGACCCTTCCCGGGGTCGCCCGGCCCTTCCCGGAGTTGCCCGGAAGGAGTGAGCCAACTTTAACGCAAGCTAACGAACCGCGAAAGACGCCGGCGGCGTTCAGGGCTGCGCGCTGGACGGAGAACGGACAGAGCCGGCCGGCCAATTCCCCGAACCTGCTCTCGGGACCTACCGGAACAGGCCGCCCAGCCTACCCGGGTTGAGAGCCGATCCCACGGAGCCGAACAATGTCATATCTGAAGGCGGCCAGTAACTGAACCACACGCGTCCGACCACGTTCTCCGCTTGCACAAGTCCCCATGTGCGCGAGTCATTGGACCGGCCGCGGTTGTCGCCCAGTACGAACAGCTCGTTCACCCCGACAGTGAGCGGGTAGACACCTCCGCTTGTGCGAGTCGCCGGGAAGGGCTCCACGCGCGGCTCGCCGTTCACGTACACCTGCCCGCCCCGGATATCGATCTCATCCCCAGGAATCCCGATGATGCGTTTAACCAGGAATTCGGCGTTCGGTCCCGTCGGAGGTGTGAACACGATGATGTCATCCCGTTTCGGCGCGTGGAACAGGTAAGCACGGCCATCGCCGGTCCCGGTGACGGCGCGCAGGATATCGCCGACGATGCCTGTATCAGCGCTTGCGTACACAAACTTGTTGACGAGGACGTGCTGCCCACTCGCCATCGTAGGGTTCATGCTCCTGCCGTCTACCCGGAACGACTGTGTCGAAATCTGGAGGACGACGAAGATGAGTACCGCCGTAATGGCGGTCTCTGCTATTTCGCGCAGTGTCTTCAAATTTCTCCGATACTTTGAAACACTTGAAACAATCGGGAAGATCGGGTGTGCCGGTCCGCTGTCGTTTCTGAATTATAGGTACCGGTACGCCCCGGCCGCTTTCGTGGCCGCACCCAGTGGTTCCCCAGACATCGATACGATAACTGCCGAAACGATGACCTGAACCGAACCCTGAACCGAGACCAGGGATCCCGGGTTTGGCCGCTCCGGCGCACGATGCGCAGTTTCATTTTGTCCGAGATCGAATTGCCAGAACTCGACGCCGACGACCAGGTATTGATCACACGCAGCAGGCAGGGCGACCTGGATGCGTTCAATCAGCTTGTCGTTCGCTACCAGGACCTTGTTTTCAGCGTCATCCTCCGCATGGTCAGGAATCACGCCAGCGCCGAGGACATAACGCAGGACGCCTTCATATCCGCGTTCAGAAACATCGGGCGGATGCGCGGCGTGAACTTCCGGGCATGGATACTGCGTATCGCCCGCAACGCGACTTACGATGCGATCAGGCGGTCGAACCGGCGTCCCGAAGAGTCGATCGACGAACAGATCGTCACGCTGGGTGAGACGCTCTCGTCGAACGAGGAGTCGCCGGAAGACCACGCACTTCGGCAGGACCTCGGCAAAAGCATCAACCGCGGCCTCGGAGAGCTTCAGCCGGACCAGCGAATGGCGGTGGTGCTGGTCGATATCGAGGGTTTCACCTACGACGAGGCTGCGGATGCGATGGAGGTTTCTATCGGGACGGTCAAATCCCGGCTGAACCGCGGCCGGGGGCGGTTACGGGAGTGGCTCGTGGCCAACGTGGAACAGTTACCGTCACAATTTCGTCTACAACATGAGGACCCTTGACGGTGACGGGGCGCATAGAGCGGTGCGGGCGAGGAACGGCAAATCTTAGAACAAACTACGGAAAGCGCTTGAACAGTTGAATAGAGGGACCGGTTGATTTTCGGGAACTGGCGCAAACGGCGCCAGGAACAAGACGACGAACTCCTGTCTGCGTATGTAGATCGCAGGCTGGAAGGCGAGCCGGGAGCGGAGCTGCCGGAACGCCTTCGCGCCGCAGCGGAGGGACTCGCCGAGACAGCCGCGCTTTTGCGATCTGTGGAACGCGTCCGCGCCCCGCGGTCCTTTGAACTGTCAGTTGCCCCGTCCCGTCTTCGCGAGTCGCCCGCCGTGATCAGTCGTTCAGGATGGTCTTTAGCGTTGTTCCGAGCGCCTGCAATAGCGGCTGCCGCTGCGGCGTTCGTCCTTGGACTGCTCGTGATTGGCAACCTGGCAGGAATTCTTGAGCAGGATGGCGATGGCGGGTTCTCAAGACGCGGGTCGTCCGAGGATTCCTTTACAACTGCGGCATCTCCCGCTGCAACCGCCGCTCCCGCCGCCACGGCTGCTCCTGCAGCGACGGCAGCTCCCGCTGCGACCGCCGCTCCCGCTGCGACCGCCGCTCCCGCTGCGATCGCCGCTCCCGCTGCGACCGCCGCTCCCGCTGCGACCGCAGCTCCCGCTGCGACCGCAGCTCCCGCCGCAGCTCCTGCTGTCAAAGATGACGCACTCGCGCCGGAGGCTGACATTGAGTCAGCATTGGAGCCTTCCGGTCCTGAAGGGTTGTCCGACGCTGAAATCGTAGAAGCCACCGCGTCCGCCGATCTGCCGGGTATCCCGGGCGCAGAGGGAGCCCCGGCGGCGGAACAAGACGAAAGGTTGGCGCGACCTGCGGACGCGACCATCCAGTCCGGAGCGGAAGCCGGACGGCTTGATCCGGTTGATCCGGCCACGACGTTGAATGAATCGGCGGAGCAGCTGGCTCCACAACCGTTCGAGATCGATTTCGTGGCCGTTGCCGATGATGACGGGATAGCGCTCCCGCTGTGGCAATTGGAGATCCTGTTCGGTCTGCTTGCCATGGCGCTAGGAGGCGTGGCGGTCGCAGTCAAACTACGGCGATAGCCCGGTTCGCCCGGGAAGCGCGGCCTGCTGCTGAC
>JADFQR010000249.1 GCA_022561735.1 Chloroflexota bacterium
GTTCGTGGACATGGTGGAACAGAACGTTTACGGCGTCTTGCAGCCTGAAGGCATGGTGCTCAGCGGGGTCACGACGCTGCGGAAGATCGGCGTTCTTGCACAGGCTCACGGCAAACTGATCGTGCCGCACCACGGTGGCGGCAACATCGGCGTGATCGCCCACCTGCACCTGGTCGCCTCCTGGCCGCACGCGCCGTTCATGGAGCTACTGAACGACCCGCCGATCGGCGCCTACACGAACGGCTTCTCGATAATGGCCAACCACCCGGTCGTTGAAGACGGCTACATGGCCGTCCCGCAAGGCCCGGGCCTTGGCATAGAGATAGACCCGGACCTGATTTTGGACGATTAAGGGTGGCGTGGTGGCGTGTTAGCTACCACCCTCGACCCCCACCTGCATCAGACGCTTGATTCCTAACTATCCGGTCGACTTCCGCCAGTTCGTCATTCCCGAGTAGTCGGGAATCTAGCGATGTGCGGCGGCGGTACCGGACACGAAAACTGTCACGACGGTGCGGCCTGAACGGTCCAACGAACGTTGAGCGCTCATTTTCTGGCTTCCCGGCTGCCCGGGAATGACGGGTAACTTGGCGATGCGATCACGCCAGATAAACCAGGCGTTGCCTGCGTTGCCTGCCTTTACCGCCCGCCGGTCACCTCGACAACCGACCCCGTGATGTAACTCGCGTCGTCAGATGCCAGGAACGCCACCGCCTTAGCTACCTCGTCGGCGCGTCCCGGCCGTCCAAGCGGCACCGCATCTGCCATCGCCTCCTGCGACACCCGCTGCAACTCTTCGTATCGTCCCCTGACGCGTGCCCCTTCCTCGGTCAGGATGAAGCCCGGCAGCACAGCGTTCACATAAATCCCGGCCCGGCCCAGGTCGCGCGCCAGTTGCGCCGTTAGCCCGACAATCCCCGCCTTCGCGGCTGCGTACGGGAGGCGGATGCCGGACGTGTACAGCGGTCCAAAATGCCCTCGGGCGTTGGACGATGACAGGTTGACGATGCGGCCGTAACCCTCTTTCCGCATGTGCGGTATTACCGCCCGGCAACACAGGAATGCGCTCTTCAGGTTTAGATCCACCTGCGCGTCCCACCGGTCCTCCGTCACATCCTCGATATCGAGGATGCCCTCGGTGCCGCTTCCGCCTGCGTCGTTCACCAGGATGTCCACCTTGCCGAACTCGCTAATCGCCAGCGCGACCATCTCGCTGACCGATTCCGCGTCGGTCACGTCCACTCCGATCGCCACGGCTTTCCCGCCGGAAGCGCGAATTTCGGCGGCGACGCTCTCCACCTTTGCGCTCTGAATATCCGCCAGCAGCAGCGCCACGCCACGCTCCGCAAAATCGAGTGCAACGGCGCGACCAATGCCCTGCGCTGCGCCGGTCACGATCGCCGTTCGGCCTTCAAAAGTCATATCGCGTCCTCCAACAGGACTAACCGCTCACCGACAGTTTTCCTGCCGAGTAGCCGCCGTCCACAAAAATGACCTGTCCGTTGATATACGCCGCATCGGGAGACGCGAGGAAGGCGACCGCAGCGGCGATGTCCGCCGGCTCACCGGCACGCCCTAACGGCACCTGTCCCACGAACGCCGCCTGGTACTCGTCAGTCGGTGGTTGCTTGACCTCGGACCCTGTCAGCGTCATGCCCGGCCCGACCGCGTTCACCGTTATCCCATGATGGCCTAACTCAAGCGCAAGCACACGGGTGAACTGGATGATTCCCGCCTTGGACGCGCCGTAAGCGCTCGCCCGCGGCCGCGCGTTCGCCCCGGCGGTAGACGTGATGTTTATTATCCGGCCACCCTCGCCGCGGGCGACCATTTCACGCGCCACCGCCTGGCTGCACAGGAAGTTGCCCTTGAGGTTGACGCCCATGATCCGGTCCCAGTGCGCCTCCTCCATCTCCAGCAACCCGGCCTCTCCGCTGACGCCCGCGTTGTTGACCAACAGGTCCACGCGCCCAAACGTTTCGACCGTCTCGGCCACCATCGCCCCGACGGCTCCGGAATCACTCACGTCTACCTGGAATGACGAGGAACGCCGGCCCTTCGCCCGGACTGATTCGGCAACGACCTCCGCGTCTGCGCCAAGAACGTCAGCCACCATCACATCAGCGCCATCATCCGCCAGCCGCAGGGCGATAGCCCGGCCAAGCCCATGAGCGCCGCCGGTGACAATCGCTATTTGGCCTTCGAGTCTCATCGCGTCATCCTCCGTCATTTGTGTCTGGGTTCGCGATCGCTCTCCCGGCACTGTAGGGGCGAATGACTATCCGCCCTGGGGTCGGCGTAGGCCGACCCCACCACCCATCAGCCGACCCGCGCCAACCGGTCTACGAACGGGTCGCCGCCCTTCATTACGAGCTTGATCTTGTCGCGATCTCCGAGCACCCGCACATCGGCCGCTGCGTCGCCGTCAACCACCACTATGTCCGCCAGCTTCCCCGGCTCCAGCGTACCGATCTGATCGCCCAGTCCCACGCATTCCGCCGCCGTTCCGGTCGCCGCCGTGATCGCCTGCAGCGGCGTCATGCCGCGGTCCACCAGAACCTCGATCTCCCGGTAGTTCTTGCCGTGGACAAACCCGCCCATGTCGGTCCCTGCCGCCACCTTCACCCCGGCCTCCATCGCCATGTGCAGGCTGCGCTGGTGCACGTCCTTCAACGACCTCGCCCGCTCCGCCATGTGCGGCGGGCTGTTCTCGGCGTGATACTCGTAAACCGCGAAGGTCGGGACGTAGAACTGTCCGTTGTCGGCCATCATCTTCAGCAGATCGGGCTGCTCGGCAAGGTAGCCGCCGTGTTCGATCGACCCTGCGCCTTCCTCAACCGCGTAGCGCAAC
>JADFQR010000250.1 GCA_022561735.1 Chloroflexota bacterium
TCATCGCCCGGGTTGAACTCGTAGCCATCGCCGGCGGCCACCGTATCGTCGCCGATGTAAACCGGACCAGCGTTCGTGCCGCGCGCCCGGAAGCTCACTGCAGACACCGCGCTGCCGGACGCCACCACCTGGGCCCGCGTGCCGGCCGTCACCACCGTTACCGTCCCGATAGGAAGTCCCATCTCACTTCAACTCCACCCCGGCGCTGCCGGTCGTTCGATTCACCTGCACAATTACCCGATCAACCGTCAGCGCGGCCCGTGTCCTGCCCCTCGGCCGCTACGCGTACTCCAGATACCAGACATCAACCCCTTCACCGGACGTGCCGGCATCAACAAACACATCGAAAAGGTTCAGGTTTGGATGTCCTCGTAGCTCGATGACATCGTCAGCGACCAGCCCGGGGTCACCGCTGGAAACGGCGGCATCGCCCAGGTAGATCGTTCCCGCGTTGGCGGTCCTCGCTTTGACCCTGGCCCACCAGACAAGCAGGTCCGTCTCACTGAGACGCTCCGCCGTCCCCGCCAGCGTCACCGATTTACTGAGTGTTTTCAGCGGCATCCACACGCCTCCACCTGATTCGTTACCGGGTTCGTTAATGGTTCGCCTGCTGGCTCACCGCTTGAATTACGGGAGCGCGGCCCCGGCCTCACCGGCCCGGCCCTTTCAGAAAGGCCAGGACCGGCGGCCGGGGCGGCGCCGACCGCCTACGCCACGCCGGTGATGTTGTACTGGAGCGCCGTGTGCGTTGCCGTTGACCGGTTGCCGCTGCGCTCGTCGAACGCCACCCGCATGCTGACCACCATCACGTTCTGGCGTTTCTGGATGTCACGCTCGGTCTCTATCGAGAGCTCCCTGCGGAAACCGATGCGCCACTGGCTGCGGTTCACGACGAGAATCCGGCCCGTGTCCGTCACGTTCCCGGCGTCCGTCACCTTTCCGTCCGTGTCCGCAAGTCGCATCTGCTCGGACACGATCACCGGGTGTCCGTACAGGACGCCCAGCTGGCCGGTCAGGAGGGAGGCGTGCGGGCCGAGCTTGTCCACCGTTTCAACCTCGTCGATCGCAAGCGACGCCAGGTAAGTGTTGACGTCCACGATGAAGGGCGACTCTGTCGGCCGGACCCCGTACTTGCCGATCAATTTCAGGGCCTGGTTGTAGCTCGCCGCCGTCACGGCGCCGTTGAGCGAGTTGCCCATCGACGTGTTATCGACGAGGGGAAGATGCAGCAGGCCGTCGAAGCCGATCAGCCATTGCGCCTTGCCGGCGGTCGTCGCACTGATGGTGGCGCCGTCCGCGTTGATGTTGTTCGTCGTGGTCTTGTCGCCGTTCAACAGAACGTCGTCGATCACCTCGGCGGAGTTCCGGACAAGTGACCGCCGGACCTCCGGCAGCATCGCGATGACGGCGTCCTCTTCAAGCGTCAGCGACCAGGGAACTTCAGCGACCAGTTCCTGCGCCGTAAGGGTCTGTTTCGCGGTGCCGAGCGCAGTCTGTGTTGCCGCCGTGTTCTCCGTACCCGGGTACCAGTTCACCTCACCGAGTTGGAGCGGAATATCGAACGGCGATGTCGGCATGTCGATACGGCTGAACAGCGACCCGACGACCGTGTCCAGATTCACGTCACGCCACAGCTCGTTCGCTTCCGCCGTCGGCACCAGTTCCGCGCCCGCCCCGATGGTGACCGAGTCCATCGCCGCACGCAGACGTACGCCCCAATCCTCGATCGCCACTCCGCCGCCGTGTGCGCGTGCCGCCCGGTGCAGGCTGCGAACGATGGCCAGGTCAAGCGCGTCAAAGCCAACGTACGGGCCGGACTCGACCAGGCTCCGGGGATTGCCCGCGAGCAGGGACCTCCTTTGCGTCTCCTTTGCGGAGCGCACGATGCCGGAGACTGCATCGTGAAGCCTGGCCCTCTCCTCTGCGAGCGGAGCGACATGCTCTTTCACGAACGCCGATACCTCGGCGATTTCTTTGCTGATCGTTTCCAGTTCTCGTGTCGTCACGGTTCAGTTGCCCCCCGCCGCGTCTGCTTCCGATGATTTCCACTCGCCCTCTGCCAGAGTGGCGAGAACGGTCCAGAACTCCTTGATCTCCTTCTTTGCCTCCGGAACAGCGGACATAGCCGCCGTTATCGCGGGAGAGAAAGCCGCCGGTGAAATCAAGCGCTGCGCTCCCGCTTCACCGCCATCCTCCGATCCCTGTGCCACCACGCCGCCTTCCCTCCCGGAATACGGCCGCTCATGACCCCGGTCGCCACGCATCCCCTCCCTCACGAGCGCCCCGGCGTTCACCGGGACCGGCGCTGCACTGATCTCAAGCAGCTCCTGCCGTTTGAACAGCACGCCGCGCCGCCCGTCGCTTCCTGTTCTCGGCTCCATCTCAAGGGCGCGAAAGCCCACGGACACCCCGCGCATGAATCCCGCGGCGTACAGCGCCCGGATCTCCTGAGCGAACGGGGTGGGGGCGAACTCGATCGTCGCCATGAGACGGCCGCCACCCGGCCCGTCCTGGACCCATGTCCGTACACTCCGGCCGATCGCTGGACGCCGGTAGTCATGCGCCCAGAGAAAGACCGGGTTCTCCCGGTACGCCGCCAGCTCCCACCCCGACGCCGTGATCACATCACCGGCCCGATCTTCCATGTCCGTGGACGCAATCAGCGTCAAAGATCCGCCGGTCTGCTCAACATCCGATTTTTCGGCGACCGGAACATCGGCCTCCAACGCCCGCACCGAAAGCCATTTTGTGACCATGCGAGATGCGTCTTGCCCGTCTCCTCGCTCCTTGATCCTGGCCAGCGCCACTTCCGTCAATCGCCCCTCCCCATCTCAC
>JADFQR010000251.1 GCA_022561735.1 Chloroflexota bacterium
CAAACCCGGTCCATGGCCTCTATCCGGGCCAGCGCCGCAGGAATCACGATCCCCAGCACGATGAACGAGCCGCCGGTCGCGATCGTCGCCGCCAGCCCGAAATGGACTACCGATTCGATACCGGAAGTGGTGTTTGAGAGGAAAGCGATGCTGTCGGTGGCCCATGCCAGCGTCAACGCCCCGAGCACGCCCGCCATCCCGGCGCCGAACGCCGCCCGCGGCGCAAGTCCCAACGACCGCTCCTCCTGGTAGCGCCGTATCGCGTGGACCGCGAAATCCACGCCGAGGGACACCATAGCGATCGGCACGATCAGGTCGATCACCAGCCCGCCCTCGATCCCGACCAGCGCCGATATGCCCTTAAGCCAGACCATCAGCGCGCCCAGCCCCACGCCGGTCAGCGCCACCGCCCAGTAAGACCGGAGTGACACCCCCACCACCGCCACCGCAGCGATCACCGTCAACATGATGAACAGGCCGGCCGCTTTGCCCTCGTCTTCGGACTCCAGGTTCACGTCTATGGCGATGCCCCACAGCCGGTAGCTGCGCTGTTCACCGCGAAGCAACTCCTGGACGTTGCGCGCAAACCTCTCCTTGTCCAGCGTGGCTTCGTCGCCCGACAGGCTGATCGACACAGCGCCGCCACCCAGCAGCGCGTTGTCCGCAATAACGTTGAATACGATTGCCGGGACGGTCCACCATTCCACGAGTTCTCCGCCAACCTGCCGGAGCTCGAACGTTGAATTAACCGATAACTGATCACGTAAAAGAGAGGCCTCTGGAGCGGCCAGGACCGTGGCCGCCGCCAGCTTCACCTGCTCGTCCGTCGCGTCTTCGATAGTTGTATTCAGCCTCGGATCAAGAGCCAGCGCCTCCGCCACTGCGTTCGCAAGGCTCGTCGTACCTATCACCTGCCGTCGTTGCTCGGAATCGAAGTACGAGTACATGTACGCCTGGTTCGGGAGGCCGTCCGGTGCGAGCTCCCCGCGGGAATCGGCCTCCAGGAGCGCCCGCTGGTTGGCGTACAACTCGCCTAGCGCAACCGCTGTCAGCAGATCGCCGTCCCGCGCCTCGACTATGTAACTGGTAAGGAAAACCGGCGTGGAGAACTCTGAGTCGATTCTGTCCCGCAGGTCGAAAATGCGCCCGCCCGGATCCTGTGACGCCTCCTCGGGGTCGCCGAACGCGATCATCGGGATGGCGAGCAACGCCGTTGCGATCACCGCGGCGATAATCAACCACCCGGAGTGATCGGAGATCCAGCGCCCTGCATTTCCTCGACCGCCGGCCCTGCCCGTTGTTACCGGGCCCGTCGTTATAACGTCGGCGTTTCCAGGCGATTGCGACAAGTTACTGCCTCCCCGGACCCGGATTGGACACCGGGGGACGGGGCATCCGGTCAATCCCGGAATCGTCCGCGCCGTCTTTCACCTTCGCTTCAATCTCTGCGATCGTTGCTTCCGCCCAGTCGATAGAGACCGAGGCGTGCGCCAGTCCGCAGCGGATGGTTAACGCGGGGAAGAACCCGTCAGGCGACGACTCGCACTCTTTCAGCGATTTCTCAAGTCCCATACGCCCCACGCGCACCGAGTCGGCGTATTCCTTCAGCCTGTCGATCAGGATGGACGGCGCCATCCCGGCGCCGAGAAACGTGCGCAGCACGGTCGGACTCTTGGTCACCTCGGGTCCGAGATCACTCGACTCCAGCCACCCCCTCAGCGTCTGCCGTCCGGCGTCGGTGATCGAGTAGATGCGTTTGTCGGGCCGCTTTTCCTGTTCCACCTCGCGCTGCGCCACGTACCCGTGGACGCTGAGCCGCCTCAACTCTGAGTACACCTGGCTCTTGGCCGGCGCCCAGTAAAAGTGGCTGATGCTCTTGTCAGCGAACTGTTTCAGGTCGTAACCGGACATCTCGCCAAACCCGAGGAGTCCAAGAACGGCGTACGAGGTCCGGGGCAGGTCGTTACCGGGCATGGGAGGTCAACGACTCCAGTACTAAAAAGATTAGACCTGATAGTACCAGTCTATTTAGGACTATTCAATATCTTGAGACGAGCGCCGGTTCACGGCTTCCGGACGAACACCTTGATCTCGGCGTCGTCGAATCCGGCGGACCTCAGGAAGGCCTGGTCTCGCACGTCTTCCGCGCGTAGCACCGAGTAGATCTCGTCGATACCCTCAGCGCGGCACTCTTCGCACAACCGTTCCATGAGACGGCTTGCGATACCTGTTCGGCGGAAATCCGGGTGGATGGCGATCGCGACGATACGAGCCCCGGGCGGAAGGCCGTACCCGCGGGATTGGCGCTCGGCAAAGATGAAGCCAACAATCTGTCCATCAGCTTCCGCAACGTGCGCACCCCAGGGCGGCAATATCAGGCTGTCCAGATCGCTGACGGCGAGGAACCGTTCAACGTACTGGTCCCACGTTCGTGACCTGTCCGGCCCGAGGATCTGGCGATCCAGCGTGCGCACGGCTTCAGAATCGCCGGGCCGGAGCCGTCGAATTGTTGCGTCCTGGCTCATCGTCGGTACCCCTTCAGGAGCGTCCGCCGGGGAACCGCCTGCAGTTGGAACCGCCACCGGCGCTGTGCAAGGAAAGTTTGCTCCCCGGTCTGCGCGGTCCAGACGTTCCGCCCGGTAAACGTAACATCACCGGGGGTTATCCCGATGGCCGGGGCCGCCCCCGGTTGCCGGGGGACGCCAGTGGAACCTCAGCCGGGACGCCACTCATTCCGCCCATGAACTCGGGGTAGCCCTCTGCGCCGCGTTCCGTCAGGTCCAGCCCCAGGAGATGCTCCTCGTCTGAGGCCCGCATGCCGATTACCTTG
>JADFQR010000020.1 GCA_022561735.1 Chloroflexota bacterium
GAAGTGTTTTCACGGCGGCCAACTCGTCCTTGTCGAGCAATTCACTCAAAGCGCCGTCCTTGGAGTCGATATCTGCGAGCAGCGCCTTGGCAGCGGACAGCCAGTCGTTATCCAGAAGCTCGTCCAGCGCAGTCAGATCACCATCGGCGACGCGCTTGCCGGGACGGTGTTCGTCCTGGGTGACAGCTCGCTGGTGGCGCGTTCGATACTCGTGCGGCCGGCAGATGCGGCGCGCTCATTCATCCACATCGTTGGCGTTGTGACACACGTCGAGAATGGCGAAGTCACGTTGACCGACAGGGATGGCGGCACGGTCACTGTCGTACTGCCCGCGGGAGAGATCGCCCCGGAGATCGGCGACGCGCTCACCACGGTGGCGAAGCGAGACCGCGTAACCGATCGGCTCGCGGCGCACGCGCTCGAAAAAGTGGAAGCGATCGTCGACCGGCTGGCACGGGCCCTGGAACGCGCTGAGGAGGTTGTCCGCAACGCCGGGAGCGAAACGGCGCTGGCGAGGCTCGACGAGCTCAAGCAGCGGATCACATTAAACGCAAGCCGGCACCTCGGACTCGTCGATCAGGTCAAGGCCATGGCTGCCGCCGGTCCTGCCGGTGAACTGGGCAGGAAGTTCGCCGAGGCGCAGCGCCACTACGAGGACGTTGCGGATCGGGCCGGCATCGAGCGACCCGTCGTGGAAGCGAAGGGCGTCGTTCGCGAAGTGAGCGCAGACGCCATCGTGATCGTCCTCCCGAACGGCGCTGAAATCCGGATAACCCTTGACGCGGGCGCAGTGACGGAGAATATCGATGGCGATGTCACCGATGTGACCCGGTTTGTCGCAGGCACCGACGTCGTTGTCGAATACCGCCCAACATCGGCAGGTAGCCGCGCCGCTTCATCCGTGAAGGAGCGAAGGCCCGAGCTATCGAGGCAGGAAAAAGCGCAGATCGACTCCGAGTCGGAACGGGAGTTTGCCGGCACGATCACCTCGGTCCAACGGCCGTCTGCGGATGAGCTGACCGACGCGATCGCCATCGTGATCATCGCCAACGAGGGTGACGGTCGCAAGATCGTGGCACGTATCACGCATGGGACCGAGATCAAGGTGAACGATGAGGAGAGCGATATAGACGGGCTCCGCCCGGGGCAATACGCAAAGGTAGAACTCCTCTCCGGACTCGTGGCGTCTGAGATCAAAGCCCAGGATGTCCGCCTCGATGACGACGGCGAAGAGCGACACATACGGGGAGTGGTCCGCAAGATCGACCACTCCTCTGGCACGTTGGTGATCGTGTCGGGCGATGGCGGGTTGTTTGAGCTTCTGGTGAACGACTCTTCCGTAATTGTGAGAGACGGGCAAGACGCAGGTCTATCCAACATCGCACCGGGAGACCTGGTGCTGGATGCGAGCAGAATTCGCTTAAAGGATCACGTCGTAATTCGTCTCGTACTGCGTTCGCAGGATGACATCCGAATTTCCGGCATGATCGCAGGCGTGGATCGATCTGAGGGCGCGATAACGGTGATCACCGACAACGGTGATGCGGTCAGATTCAACGTACTCGCTGACACGCGCATCAACGGCTTGCGCGGAGAGAAATTCCTGCTGTCTGATATCACCCCCGGCTTCCGTCTCGTTGAAGGACGGATAGGGACCGTTACGTTGAACGGCGTGACCCGGCACGTGGCGACCCGCCTGATCGTCTCGGCGCCGGAACTTGTCACGGCGCGCGGCAAGGTCCTGCGAGTGGACGTGGCGGCAGGCGCCCTGGCTATTCTGACAACGGAAGGCCAGGAGTTGGTGCTTTCGCTGCCGGAGAACGGCCGTTTCACGATCGTCAAAGACGATGAAAAGCTCGACGGCCTGCACGGCATTGAGGTTGGTGACACCGTGCACTCGGTGACCTTCCGGCCGGGCAACAACATCCTGGTCAAGCTGAACGTTTTGACGCCGGGCGGCACTGCGGTGCGCGGAATCGTTATAGGCGTGGACCCTGATCGGAATCGTATCGGGATCGAAACGGCGGCAGGCCAGAAACTGGAACTGGTTGCCACCGGCGCATCCGAGCTGAGACTGGATGGCGAACGAATCAGGTCGATACGCCTCCTGCAAGAGGGCGATGTGGTCGTAAACGCCCTGTACGTAGATCGGATCACGGGCAACGTGATACTTCGGCTCGAGGCGATTTCTGGCCGGCCGGCCAGGGATGTGCGTGATCGAAGCGGCGGCGCCGACCGCCCGAGTGTCGAGATTCGGATCAAAGGGATCATCCGGGGGATCGATGGCGACACATGGCTCGTCGCCGAGACCAGGTTCATCGTGGACGCCGACACGGAGTTTGAGGGTGACACTCCGGTGAAGGGCGCCATCGCATCCGTGTTGCTGGTCCGTGGAGAAGGTGACCTTCCGTTGGCGGTTGAGATAGATGTCGACGCGCCGGACCGTCGTGACGCCAACCGGACAGCGCCCACGGGGTCGTCAACGCCCGGGATTAGCCGTACTACCCTCAGTGGATTGATCGAGGAGATTGAGGGCGAGAAGTGGACCGTCGGGGGGCACGAATTCACCGTCAACCGGCAGACCGAGATCATCGGTGAGCCGGAGGTCGGCGCTCGGGCGGGCGTGGTTGTGGTCAAGATCGCCGACGGGGATCTGATCGCACTCCAGATTTCTGTAGAACGCATTACCCCGCGTTTTCCGGCCCCACGGGAGGCCAGGCCGACGCTCGATCTCGATAGCGAAGATGCCGATGATCTTGATGACGACGACGACGATGATGACGACAAGCGTGACCGGTCCCGGTGAACGGCGAGTGGCGCGCAATCGACGCAACCGCATAACCATCCCGGCGGCGCGAACCCAGGTTTGAGAAGGAACGGTTTCCCCGGGTAGCAGTTGTCACCGGCCCGGCAAACAACACGATAGACACCCCGGACAAGAGTCAGGACACTTGACCTGGCCGCCGCTGGAACAACCGATTGTCCCGTATGAAACGCCGGGATGTGATCTGCGGCCCGCGCATCAAACCTGACTCAGTGTTGCTGCCTCGAACCCGGATGGGTCCGCCGTCTCGTACATTGGTACGCGACGTTGCTATATTCACTCGGTCTCAAGATTTACCGGAAGCGCTGGGCGGTTCTCGCCGTCTGGGCGGTGCTGTTAATCGCCGCCATTCCGCTGGCGACGATGGCCACGGATTCGCTGAAGCCGGGTGGTTTCTCAAACGACAACCTGCCCGCAGCGCAGGCGCGCGCCGTTTTCCGTGACCAGCTTGACCTGACCCCGATCTCGTTTGAGTTGATCTTTCGCAGCGAGATCTACGGCGCGTACGAACCCGAGTTCACCCGGGACCTTGCGGACGCCCTCGTCCTTATCGGCGCGCGCCCTGAAGTCGCCAGGATCACGACGCACCTGGACGACCCCGCCCGCGTCTCTCCCGATGGCCGGACGGTTCACGTCACCATCGGCCTCAACCTTGACCTTGAGGATGCGGGGGAGTTCCTGGACATAGCCCGTCCACTGATTTCGCCCGGGGGCCTTGAGCTGATCATCACCGGGGGGCCGTCGCTATACGCCGACATCAGCCTGAGTAGTGAGCGAGACGTCCGTAGGGCGGAGACGGTCGCCTTCCCGCTCTCTACCATCGCCCTTCTGCTCGTATTCGGCACCCTTATCGCCGCCTTCCTGCCCGCCACGGTGGGCGGTGTCGGCGTCGTGTTGGCCCTGGCCGCGGTGGCCCTTATTTCGCGCGGCGTGGACATGTCCGTATTCGTCCTCAACATCGTCACGCTGCTGGGAATCGGACTGGGCATCGACTACTCACTTTTCTTCACGAGCCGTTTCAGGGAACAACTCGCTGCGGGGGACACGGTTGAGCAGGCCGTCGCTAGGACGCAGGCTACTGCTGGTCAGGCGATTCTCTTCTCCGGGATGACGAGCCTTATCGGCCTCGCAAGCCTGACCGCCTTCGACTTCATGATGTTGCGTTCGATCGGCATCGGGGCGGTGATCGTGATATCCGTGGCGATCATGGCCGCGCTGACACTTATGCCGGCGGTGCTCGGCATCCTTGGCCATCGGATCAACGCATTCCAGGTGATGCCGTCCTTCCTGAGCGGGAGAGACCGGGACCTGTGGGGCGGCCTGGCCCGGTGGGTCATGGCGCGTCCCCTGCAGGTGGCCGTGCCGACGATCTTATTTTTGCTTCTGCTTGCGGCTCCATTACGCGGCATCCGGCTGGGTACGGTGGACGCCACGATTCTTCCGGTGGAACTTGAGTCCCGACGCGGGTTCGACATCCTGCGGGACGAGTTCAACCTCCTGAACAGGACGCAGATACCGATCGCGTACACCTTCGGCGATTCCGAGGACACCGACCCCTTCTCGACGGGCAACATCAAGCGCCTGTACGACTTCGGCCGGGCGCTTGAAAGCCTGGAAGATGTGACCCGGGTGCGCAGCATAGTCAACGTCTCTCCGGAGCTTGACGCGGCCACGTACGCCACGCTTTACCGAGTGCCGGAGGCGGTGACCGATGCGGCCATGCAGACCCTGCTGCGTGACACGGTCAGGGAGGGCGCTGTCCTGTTCCTGGTGGAATCTGACGTAGAGCCCTTCGGTCCCGAGGCGTCCGGCCTCGTATCCGATATTCGAGCGTTCGACCCGGGTCCGGACCGTGCGCTGTTCGTGGACGGCGGTTCGGCGGAGATCAAGGACGTTGTGGACAGCCTTTACCGCCGGTTCCCGATAGTCGTCGCCGTAGTCATCATCGCCACGTACCTGTCGCTTCTCATCCTGTTCAGATCGGTGATCCTCCCGCTCAAGGCCATCATCCTGAACGTGATGAGCATCCTGGCCAGCTACGGTGCGCTGGTGTTCGTATTCCAGGAAGGGCACTTCAGCGGCCTGTTGAACTTTGAGCCGATCGGGGTGATTGAGGCCACAACGCCGATCCTGCTCTTCAGCATCATCTTCGGGCTTTCGATGGACTACGAGATATTTCTCCTCGCGCGCATTTCTGAGGCGTACAAACGCACCGGGGACAACACCGAGGCCGTGGCCGAAGGGCTGCGAAAGAGCGGGCGCATCATCACCGGCGCGGCGGCGATCCTGATCGTGGTGTCCCTCAGCTTCCTGGTGGCAGACGTGGTGCTGGTGAAAGCGGTTGGCCTTGGACTGGCGATCGCGATATTCGTCGATGTCACGATCGTACGCGCTCTCCTGGCCCCTGCGATCATGCGAATGCTCGGGCCGCTCAACTGGTGGTTGCCACGCTGGCTTGATCGAATCCTTCCCCGCATCGACGTGGCGCCTTGAATCGGCGAGTAACGCTTTTCGCCGCGCTCGCGCTCACCCTCCTGGCGCTCGCCTGCACCGATACCGACCGTTCGCTGCCGGTGCCGGCCGCGCCGCCACCCGCGTCAACGCCGGCGCCTGTCCCGATCTCGTTCCCGCTCGATGAAGGCCCGCACGAAAACCGCCTGGAGTGGTGGTACTACAGCGGCAGTCTTACGGACGAGGACGGCGCCCTGTACGGGTTCCATTTCGTCGTCTTCCAGTCTCTGGATTCGGGTGCGATTTCAGACCCGGATAACAGGTTGCCGCCGGGCTATGCCGCCCAGTTCGGCCTCACCGATGTCGGATCGAAAACGCACATCCAGGCTGCCAGGTTCGCGAGCGGTGAACAGCCGCAGACCGGACCCGGCCTGACGGGCCTGCGGATCTCCGACTGGAGCCTGAACGCTAACCCGGAGCGGCATGCGTTCGACGCCGGCACGGACGATGTCCGGCTTTCGCTAACGATGACCCCCACCAGGCCCCCGGCGTTGCACAACGAGATCGGCTGGCTCGCCGGTCCTACATCAGGGTGGACCTACTACTACTCTCGCCCTCGCATGGCGGCGGAGGGGACGCTGGTGTTGGACGGCAAGCGTCTCACCGTCACCGGGGATGTGTGGATGGATCACCAGTGGGGAGAGTTCTTCGTGCTGGGCAACCCCGCAGGCTGGCAGTGGTTCGGCCTGCAGCTGGACGATGGGACCGATCTGATGATCACGGAGTCCCGGAACGTTGATGGCGATATCGACGCCCGGTACGGGTCACTCATCAACCGGGACGGCTCCCTCTTGTCACTAGGGTCAGGTGGTCCGGATACCGGGGATATTGAGCTTTTGACCACGGGATCATGGGTCAGCCCGCACACCGGCGCCAACTATCCGTCTGGATGGACCGTGCGGCTGCCGGGGCAGGGGATTGAACTGTTTGTAAGCCCCGTCATCGCCGACCAGGAGATCATCTCAACAAGGCCTGAATCCGCGATCTACTGGGAGGGCAAAGTGTCCGTCACAGGCACGCGGGACGGAAACCCGATCACTGGTGACGGTTACGTTGAACTCACCGGTTACATCGTTCCGGCGCCATTGCCGTGGCGGGCCGCCGGTGACGATCGGTGATGCCCGGCGGCTCCCTGTTCTTCCCCGCGGACTGACGAGGACCGAATCCAGACCGGGCTCGATGCATCTTTACCTCCGCGCTACTACCAGCCCGGGCCTGGTAGTAACCAGCCACTGAATTGGCACGAACCCTCCACTCAGGCACACCTGCGCATCCCCCAGACTATGTCGCCTCAGCACAAGCCCGTCCTGGCCTCGCTCTTACCGATGGAGCGTCCGGACGAGGGCCCTTGCCGGAACATGGCGGACCGGTTCAGATAGGGGATAACGATGATCAAGTTCAAGGCATGCGGTCGTTGTGGCGGTGATGTTTATTTCAACGCCGACAGGCGCGGAGTAGACGTCTACTGCCTGCAGTGCGGATCACGGCGCTTCTTCTCGAGCGAAGAGATGCTATCGCTGACCGAAGCGAAGGTGACTGCTGCCCAGGTGGCCGACGAATCTCAGAAAGTCGCCTGAACTCGGTTCTCTGAAATCCCGCGCCGGGTAAACCGGTGCGGGGAACCGCCCGGCCCGGTATCCAGGCGGTGTACGGACAGCCGTATTTCGCACCCGGCGCGCGTACAGGGTGAACCCGTGTTTTCACCTTTCCCTGATGCTCACCGATACTCAAGGGATCCGCCATCGTGTGCGGGTCCCTTTTCATTTGCCGCGTTTTGATTGAGCGGGCGGCGCCACTCGCAAGCGGAACCTGCCGGTCTGGTGCAAAATCTGCGATGACCGCGCTCTCGCGGAATCAGATCAGCACCGCGTGCGGTGCCCGTATGCGTTCTCGTGGGCGTTGCCCGTATGCGTTCTCGTAGGTGTTGCCAGAATGTATTGCCAGAAGGTATTGGAGGAAAGCGTCAGTTGAAGATCACTTCGGTTTCAGCGGTCTACCCGAACTATCGCAACGTGCCGGCTTCCTGGCGCACCCACTTCTGGCAGATCGTGGTCCGGGTGGAGACCGACGCCGGGGTGTCTGGCTTTGGCTACGGCGGTGGCGGGAGGGCGGCCGTGGAGGTGGTGAACCGCCACTTTGCGGAACTTGTAACGGGGCGTGAACTCGGTTCGGCTGACGACATCGCAGCAATCTGGGACGACCTGTACCTGGAGTCCCTGCCATACGGCCGGAAGGGCATCGCTGTTATGGCGATCTCCGGGCTGGACCTGGCGCTGTGGGACGCGCTTGGCAAAGCAGAGCGCCGTCCGGTGTATGAGCTTCTGGGCGACGCGCAGCCAGAACGTACTAAAGACCGTGTCCGCTCCTACGCCACCGGCGTGGACCAGCACTGGTATGCAGAACTCGGCTTTTCAGCCACAAAGTTTCCCCACAGGTGGAACGGTGAGGCCGACTACGAAACGGCACTGGCCAGCGCCGCCCGGGCGCGCGACGCAGTGGGCGACGACGGGCTTGTGATGATTGACACCTACATGTCGTGGGATTCCCGGGTTACGACCCGCATGGCCGGGCTGCTGGAGGAGTTCAATATTTACTGGTTTGAGGACGTTTGCACGCCCGACGAACTCGACGCGCAGGCGCTGTTGCGGTCCCCGGTCAAACCTGTCCTGCTGGCCGGAGGGGAGCATGAGTTCACCCATTACGGGTTTCGGGAGATCGCAAAAGCGGGCGCGCTGGACCTGTGGCAACCTGACATCACCTGGTGCGGCGGGATCACCGCCGGGTTACGGATACTGGACGTGGCCCGAGAGGCCGGGATACCCGTCGCCCCTCATCGCGGCGGAGAGGTGTGGGGGCTTCACCTGATTGTGGCGACCGATTGCATCGACCTCGCAGAGGTTCTTCCGGGCACGCGCGACGCTGATCGCGACGAGCTGTGGATCGGGGAGCCGGTCGCCAGAGACGGTTACATCTCCCCCACGGATGCGCCCGGCTTCGGCGTCCGCCTCAACGAAGACCTGGTCTGAAAAGGTGGGCGTGATCGGAAAAATCGCGCCCGCCCACTTCACATCTTCAGACCTGCGCCCGTAGCTCTCCCATGATCCGCTCACAGGCCTCCATGTAGATCGTGGCGTCCACGTTGTAGGCGAGATACTGCACGCCGTTGCTGAGCAGCCACCGGCCCATGTCGATGTCCCGGGCGTAGGAGCCGACCGCTTTGCCCGCGTTCCGGGCCTTGCCGCAGGCTTCGATCAACGCCTCTTCGACGATCGGATTGCGCACATCTCCCGGGATGCCGAGCGACTGCGAAATGTCGTACGGCCCCAGGAAGTAGACGTCGATACCGTCCACCTGCATGATCTCGTCGAGGTTGTCCAGACCACGCTTGCCCTCGATATGTCCGATGACCACGGTCTCTTCGTTCTGGCGGTCCGTGTGACCGGGCGCCCCGTCTTTGAAGTAGTCACCGGCGCGCGTGAAGATTGACAACCCGCGCTCGCCTATCGGGGAGTACTTGGCGGCGTGGACGAGTTTCCGGGCATCGCCGGGATCATTTATCTGCGGAACCTGGACACCGGCGGAACCGATATCGAGCGCCCGGAGGATCAGCCGTTCATCGTTATCGCCAACGCGGATGATCGGCGCCACACCGGCGCCATCCGCCGCGATCACAAGGTCTGCAGCCGTCTCCATGCTGATCGGCCCGTGCTCGGAATCGATGATGCAGAAATCCATGCCCGCAAAGCCGAGCGTGTCGATCATCGTCATAGACGGCACGATGACGAAAGGCCCTATGACCGTTTCGCCGGCTTGAAGTTTTTCCTTCAACTGTCCGCCGCGAGATCCCATACAGATGTGCTCCGTTCATGAATTCAGGCCCGGTTACAACCGTTCGCTTCACCCGGCCATTGTGGGTCAGGTATGACGCCGGTCAGTCTATCGGTCATACGTTGCTACGGAGCGTTAAATCGTGTGTGGGCCGGGGCCTCAGAAGGCCATTGCCGGGGTTCACGCGTCCCCGGACCTTGCCTTCGCCAGCCCTCCGGAATCTTCCAGGTCTTCCGGCCTTTCGGGCAGGGCCGGGCGTAGAACGAAGTCGTAGATAGCCGCTCCGATAGGCCCTCCGATCAACGGGCCCGCGATGTAAACCCAGAACCCATCGCGCGGTCCCGGGATGGCGATGTCACCCCATCCGGCAAAGAACGCCACTATGCGCGGTCCGAAGTCACGGGCCGGATTCCAACCGGCCTGGGTAATCGGCGCGAACAGTGCGATGAGGACGGCCACCGTGAAACCGATGAACAACGGCGTCATCTTGCCCGCCGGGCGGCCGTTACGCCGATCCACGAGTGCAAAGATCATCAGCACGAGAATCCCGGTCCCGAGAGCCTCGACGCCCATCGCCGCCAGCGGAGACACAAGTTCTCTCGCCGCTTCGCTCGTGCCGAAGATGTCCGGATTCGGAAAATACTCGCCGAACACCATCGCAGAATGTTGACTGCCGTCCTCACCGCGCACAATGCCACGGTCGTCCTCAAACCGGTCGATAAACGGCCCGAATGTCGCCAGTACCACCAGCCCGGCCAGAACGCCGCCCAGCAGTTGAGCAGCCCAGTACGGCAACAACCGGCGGCGAGGGAATCTTTCCGGCCTGAAGATGGCGAACGCCAGCGTTACAGCGGGGTTCAGGTGGGCGCCGGAAATGGTGGCGGTGGCGTAGATCGCAAGGGTGACGCCGAAGCCCCACACGACCGCTACCTGCCACAAACCCTGGTGGGCGCCGGTAAGCACAGAGGACGCGACGGCCCCGGTTCCGAAAAGTACGAGCAGGAATGTTCCGACTACTTCAGCCGCGTAGACGCGCAGAAGATACCTCCCTTTGTCATGGACCGACGACAGGCCAGTGTAACGGCGGCGTTCGCGCAGGTCGTCCGGTGTCAGGGAAAACCCGGCCCATCGCCTGCCGGCAGGTCATCCCGGCGGATCGTGGATGCGGCAGGTGTACTATGCGGCCACGCCTCCGATGCTGCAGCCAGGATGGTGAGCTGGGCCTGTCAACCGGGAGATGAATTGGACCGACGCGAACTCACGGGCAGTCAAACTGCCGCCGCATCACGAACCGGCGTCGCGCGCCTGATACCGTCCGGCTTCGCCACCACATTCTCTTCACTTGGCAACCGCAACTTCCGCTACCTGTGGTTCGGGCAGGTCGGCGCCGCCACCGCCATGCATGCGGACCTCGTCGCGCGCAGCTGGCTCGTGTTCGAGTTGACCGGCTCTTCGTTAGCCGTCGCCGGGGTCAACCTGGCGCGCGCCGCCCCGATGCTTGCGATTGGTCTTTTTGGCGGGGTCGCGGCAGACCGTTGGGACAGAAAACGCCTGCTTCTCATCATCCAGGTGTGGAGCCTGGTGCTGAACGCCGCCATGGCGATAATCCTGATCGGCGGCTGGATCGAAATGTGGCCCGTGTACACACTGGCGTTC
>JADFQR010000252.1 GCA_022561735.1 Chloroflexota bacterium
GCGGACATCAACGTCAACCGGCTGCGCCGCGAGCTGGACCGAGGACGAATCTGCGTCGTCGCCGGGTTCCAGGGCCTTGCCGATAACGAAGACGTGACCACCCTGGGGCGTGGCGGGTCGGACACCACCGCCGTGGCGCTTGCCGCCGCCCTGAACGCCGAGCGGTGTGAGATCTACACAGACGTTGACGGCATCTACACCGCAGACCCGCGGCTCGTGCCTTCGGCCCGCAAACTGGCCGAGATCAACTACGAGGAAATGCTTGAGATGGCGTCGCTGGGCGCCAAAATGAACCCGCGCTCGATAGAGCTCGGCGCCGTCTACGATGTACCGATCCTCGTCGCGTCCACCTTTGAAGACGTGCCGGGGACGCTGATCCACGGAGGCCCCCAGATGATGGAAATTCGCAGGGCCGTGACCGGCGTCGCAATCGACCGCGACGTCGCAAAGATCACGGTTCGTGCGGTTGAAGACCGCCCCGGCATCGTCGGCCAGATATTTGTCCCGCTCGCTGAAGCCGGGATAAACGTTGACGTGATCGTCCAGAACGCATCACTGGAAGGTCTGACGGACGTAACCTTCACCGTGTCAAAAGATGACTTTGAACGCACCCTGGACCTGACACAAAAGATCTGCGCAGAGTTCGCCCGGGACGTTGTTGGCGCCACCGGGCTCGCCAAGGTGAGCATCGTCGGGACCGGCATGCAGAACGGCCCCGGCTACGCCGCCACAATGTTTGACGCACTATCAAAAGCTAACGTCAACATAGAGATGATCACCACCTCTGAAATCAGGATCACCTGCGTCATCGCCTCCTCCTCCATCAAGAAAGCGGCCAACGCGCTTCACAGCGCCTTCAAGCTCGACGCGACGGACGACTAACCGTTGACTCCACCCTTCCTCGCCGTAGTCGTACCCGCGTACAACGAGGAAGAACGCATCGCGGCCAGCCTCGAAAAACTGGTCGAGTACCTGTCCGTCCAGCCGTACACATGGGAGATCGTCGTCGCCGACGACGGTAGCACGGACGATACCGCCTCCATCGCGGCCGGCGTCTCAAAACGCTGGCCCGCAATTCGCGTTATCAACCTGCCCCACAAAGGCAAAGGATCGGCGATACGCGCCGGCATGCTGGCCACGGACGCTGAATGGCGCTTCCTGTGCGATGCGGACCTGTCCATGCCGCCGGAGCAACTTGACCGTTTCCTCCCCGGGGGCGTCCCGCCCGTGGAGGAGATCGTCATCGGCTCCCGGGAAGCGCCCGGAGCAAGACGCATCGGTGAACCCTCACGCAGGCACATCATCGGCCGCTCCTTCACCATAGCGGTGTGGCTGCTGGCATTCAGGGGGATTGAGGACACCCAGTGCGGGTTCAAACTGTTCAGAGGCGACGTCGCCGAGCGAATTTTCCAGAGGCAGACCCTGGACGGCTTCGGGTTCGATGTCGAGGTCCTCTTCATGGCCCGGAAGATGGGCGCATCGATACGCGAGCAAGCGATCGACTGGTACTACCGCCCCGGGAGCAAAGTCACGCTTCTCAAGGGCCTGTCCGGCTTCCTGGACATCGCCCGGGTCCGGCTCAACTGGGCCCTCGGCAAATACCGCGGCCTGGGCCGCGTTACGGCTGCCAGAGATCGCGTCAACGCTGACGATGGCCGGGAAGACGGGACTCGCGATGAACAGTGACGAGCAACTGAGAGCCATCCTCACCAACTACCGCAACGTGGCCGTAGTCGGACTATCGCCGAATCCGGACCGGCCAGGCAACGAGGTAGCGCGATATCTGCTGGCAAACGGCTACAACGTAATCCCGGTCAACCCGGGCGTGGACGAGGTGCTCGGCCTCCGCAGCTACCCGACGCTTGAGGACGTGCCGGAGCCTATCGAGATAGTGGACGTATTCCGCCGCTCCGAATATGTCCCGGATATCGCCCGTTCAGCCGCAGGGATCGGTGCAAAGGTGCTCTGGACCCAACTCGGCGTTATAAGCGCAGAAGGTGCCGAAATCGCAGCAAGCGCCGGGCTGCAAGTAGTAATGGATCGCTGCGCCCTGATAGAGCACCGACGCCTGGCGGTCCGAACGGTTCGTAAGTCTGAACGTCCTTGAGCCGAAACTTCACTCAGTGCCATCGGCAGTGTCCTGATCCTTCCACGGAAGGGGAAGAACCGGGTGGTGCGAAAACGCGCTCTCACCGCAACACCGTAAGGGCGGCTGACCGTACGCTGTTCGGAGGGCGAATGCCGACCCTCTACGTGACTCCGCCGACCTCCCAGATGGTCGTCGCGCCTGATGCCGGTCATCGAAGGTCCCCATCGGTCGCGCTAACGGTTCTATTTCTAGGATTGGCGGATCCTGAATCAAGTTCAGGATGACATGGGGTCGTCGGTTGCCGGGGCGGCGAGCGCCCAAATCGGCGCGAATAGAAAGACAAAGAGGACCTTCAGCAGTCTGGTTTTCATGGGTGCTTTTACTTTAGCAAATGATAATACGCCCAGAAGATGAAGACCCCTTGGAACGGGAGTCTCAGAACCTTCCACTTGAGCGGGATCTTCTTGAAATTCTTAGAGGTGAGCATCTCGACGTTCGCCGGAAAGATCGCGATCAAAAGGAGGATGATCCCGATCAGGGCGAAGTCCCTTATCGGCTCGAAGAAGAGGGCGGCTCCGAGCAATATCTCGATCGCGCCGCTGGCGAGGATCAGTTCTTTGTGCGCCGGTAGATACTTCGGCATCATCTTCAAATAAAATCTGGGGTCTCGGAAGTGATTGAGACCCGCTAAAATGTAGAAGATCGCCATCGAATACAATGATA
>JADFQR010000253.1 GCA_022561735.1 Chloroflexota bacterium
CCGATCACCGGGTTTATTGCCGATCACGGCTCAGTTCCGTGTATCCAGCTGGCACATGCCGGCCGCAAGGCGTCCCGGGACGCGCCCTGGCGCGGCAGCGGGTTCGTTGGCCCGGAGGACGGAGGCTGGACGCCGGTCGGCGCCTCGCCCACGCCGTTCGATGATGGGTACGCAACACCGGACGAGTTATCCGAAGCCGATATTGACCTGCTCGTGGATGACTGGCGTTCCGCGGCGAAGCGTAGCCTGGATGCCGGGTTCAAGGCGGTGGAACTCCACTTCGCCCACGGTTACCTGGCACACAGCTTCCTGTCCCCGCTCTCGAATCACCGGGAGGACGCGTACGGTGGCAGCGTTGAACACCGCGCCCGCTTCCCGCTCAGGGTCGTGGAGGCGGTGAGAGAGGTCTGGCCGGAGCGGCTTCCTCTTCTCGTTCGTATCTCGGCGACAGACTGGGTCGAGGGCAGCGGCTGGGATCTCCCCGATGCTGTCGAGTTTTCACGCGCTCTGAAGGAGCGCGGCGTTGACCTGATCGACTGTTCTTCGGGCGGGGTTTCACCAAAGCAGCAGATGACGTTAAAACCCGGCTACCAGGTTCCCTTCGCTGACGCTGTGCGATCAGGGGCGGGGATCGCGACCGGCGCGGTTGGCCTGATCACCGAGGCGGCGCAGGCCGAGGAAGTGCTGGCTACCGGGAAAGCGGATGTCGTTTTCCTGGCGCGGGAACTCCTGCGCAACCCCTACTGGCCGCTGCACGCCGCGATCGAACTTGGCGATGACGTGCCATGGCAGCCACAGTACGAACGCGCCAAACCGGCGCTGTAACGCAAATCACGGATCCCCAGAAAGGCATTCTCAATGGCGAACAAACTTGTCCAGGGCGACAAACTCCCACAGATCACTTTCAATCTCATCGATGGCGGGACGATCACCCTGCCCGATGAAATGCCGGGCAGGTACCTGGCGCTCCTTTTCTATCGCGGGAACTGGTGACCGTACTGCCGCCGGCAGTTGGCCAGCTATGAAGCGAAGAAGGATGAGCTTGAGGCCCTGGGCGTGACGGTTATCGCCGCGTCGGTGGAGGACCGGGAATCGACCGTCAAAATGGCCGAAGAAACCGGTCTGACTATGCAGATCGCTTACGGCGTGACGGACGACCAGGTGGCCGGATTTGATCCCTGGCCCGGGGATGACCACCACGGTCATTACCACCAGCCCATGGAGTTCCTCATCACCCGCGGTGGGAACATTTTCGGCTCGATGTACGCAACCGGCCCCATCGGGCGAATGTTGGTCGATGAGGTGATCGCGTCCGCTACAGGGCGTGAGCGGCGGCGGCTTGAGGCCGATAATTGAAACCGGGTGAAGCGATCTTCCGGTGATATCCCGGGCAACACAACGAGGGGAGCGCAACGCGCTCCCCTCGTTTATGAACCTGACACTCAGAGTGGAGTGTTTAGGCCGGGTTCTTGCGCGGCCGCCCCGGCCGGCGTCGCTCTTCCCTCAACGCGAACAGTACGCGATTGCCGGAAATAGCGGCCTGGAGTTTTTTCCCGGATGCCTTGCCGGCATACATAACGCGGGCCCTGACTTTCTGCGGGGTCTGCCCTGACTCGACCACTACCGCCTTCGCAGCGCCTGGAACCAGCGAATCTATCGCCTCAATCAACTCCTGCGTCTCTGGCGAGCGAACTCGTCCACGGCGCTGAGCCGTCTTGAGAGTGGTCAGATCAGCTTCTTCGATGCGCATTCATTTCTCCGTCTCAAAGACAAATGTATTCGTCAGCAATTCGCGACGATATTCGGTAATTATCCTCATCCAATCGATTCGAGTCAATTGTTGGAGATACGGGCGCGAACGATATTTCACCGGGCGATACCAACAGGAGGCGATATGCCCGTCTTCCGGCACCCCAGATGAACTCACCGCGCAAGACGCCGTAGCCCCGCAGATATCAAATCAACCATCCAGACCAGCAGCACATAAACGATCAGCAAGAGGGCGACATTGGTGTATCTGAAGAACGCGAAATCCAGACGAAACTGGTATCCGAGACCCGCTGCTGCGATGAAACCGACCACCGCCGTGGTCCTGATGATTACCTCCCACCTGTAGAGAAGAAATGTGACGAACCGGGGTAAAACCTGCGGCGATATGCCGTAAAACAGGACCTGCAGGCTTCCGGCGCCACTGGAACGCAGGGCTCGGACCGGACGCGGATCAATGTCTTCGACGATTTCAGCCGCCAGTCTGCCCAGCACCCCAAAGTTGTGAATGCCCAGCGCGACCGCACACGTCATAACCCCGGCCTGCAGCACGAAGATGATCATCAGGGCCCAGACCAGCTCCGGCACGGCCCGCGTAAGGATGTAGGACGCTCTCGTAGCCAGGAACACCGCCTTGCCCGTGATGCGTCCAAATCTTGAAAGCTCCCCGTACGTCAGGTTGGACGCGGCAAACGAGACGGTCGCTAGCGCCCCGGCGCCGGCGATCGCCGTGGCGAGCACCGACATCTGCAAAGTCTCAAAGGCAAGACCCGACGCGCTCCTCCACTCGCCAGCGTCAAGAAAAGCCGGGGTTCCATCACTACCGGCCCCGGCGAGGTCCCGGACCAGCTGTAAGACACCGTCCCGGGCGCGAGCCGAAAACAGGTCCCCCAGCCTACCGCCATCGTGATAGGCCCAGGCCCAGCTGGCGACCACCAGCACACCAAGTGCGATCACGGACCAGCCCACGAACCCGGGTCCCAGCGGTCCTCTTCGCATCCCGGAGACCGGAACCACGCGCCTGAGCTGA
>JADFQR010000254.1 GCA_022561735.1 Chloroflexota bacterium
GGACGGCGGTGACGGGACGCTGCAAGCGCTCGTCGACAGCTCCGGCGGATCGGTCGAGGTTGCGACGGTGTCGGACCCGCTCGGCCGGCCCGTCGAGGCGGCGTGGGGCGCAATGGGCGATGGGAAGACGGCGGTTATAGAGATGGCGAGGGCGTCCGGCCTGGCGCTGCTGGAACTCGACGAACTGGCCCCCCTCGATACGACTACATACGGCACCGGTGAGCTGTTCAAGGCGGCGCTGGACGCCGGGTTCCGCCGCTTCATCGTCGGCATCGGCGGCAGCGCCACAAATGACGGGGGCGCAGGACTGGCGCAGGCCCTCGGGATCAGGCTGCTGGACTCCGGCGGCCACGAGCTTGCCCGCGGAGGAGGGGCGCTGGCCCGCATAGACCGGGTCGATATGTCTGGCTTCGACGAGCGGTTACGCGGAGCGGAGGTGACCGTTGCGTGTGATGTCAACAACCCGCTGTGCGGAGGCGATGGCGCTTCGGCAGTTTTCGGACCGCAGAAGGGAGCCTCCCCGGAGATTGTTAAACAACTGGACGCCGCCCTCGCACGGTTTGCCGATGTGGTCGAGCGCGATCTCGAGGTCAGCGTCCGGTCTCGGCCGGGCGCGGGCGCGGCAGGAGGGCTTGGCGCGGGACTGATGGCGTTCCTGGATGCCCGGCTGGCAGCCGGAGTGGACATCGTTCTGGACGCCATCGGCCTGGACGACGCACTGGAGGGAGCGGATCTCGTGATTACGGGGGAGGGACAGATCGATCATTCAACGATCTTCAACAAGACCCCGGTAGGCGTGGCGGAGCGTGCGAAGAAGCGGTCCATTCCGGTGCTGGCGATCGCCGGCGGGTTGGGCGAGGGTTATCGCGAGACCCGTGACAGGGGGATCGACGCCGCCTTCCCGCTGGTCAGCGGTCCGATGTCGCTGGACGACGCCATGGCCAACACGGCCGATCTCCTGTCCGGTGTCGCCGAGGAGATCATGCGCACTGTGCTAATTGGCCAGGCGATCAAGCATTGAGTTTATCTAGCCCCGGATGGAGTTTTTCCTGATATCGTCGTAACCGCTTCCAGAGCGACGATATTCAACAGATTTGCCCCTTTGAGTGAACCGGTGATATATTTCACGCGCGCTTTCGATTTCCGGAAGCGCCACCGTGAGGTGCCCGACGAGGGGACGACGCTATGCCGCCGATCCGACCCAAGCACTCCACCAAGCGCGAAATAATCTGGGTTGGTGATTGCCCGAGGCCATCCTGCGACGGGACTTTCGACGTGGCCGCCGACACCGTCCAGAGCAAAATCATGGTGCTGACCGCCCTGAGCGACGAGTTGCGCCCGTCCGTCTCTCACGTTCACGGGTCGTACGTCGTTTACGATCACGGAGAACGAGGCGGAGAATAATCGCCACCCCGGCGCTTTAACTGACCTCCGGATATTCCGGCTTTTTCCTCTGCCATCTTCGCCACCGAGCCCGCTGACTTCGCTGCCAGATCGGCCCGCGCACGCGTACTTCGAGAACCTGTTCGATGTGCAGATCGAAATGGTCTGGACAGGCAGCGCGCCGCTGGAGGTGCCGCAACTTCCTCCCGGCTACCAACTCCGGCTGTTTCAGCCCGGTGATGAAGCGGCGTATGAAGACCTGTTTCACCTTGCGTTCGAAGACAGGGACACACTTGAGCAAACCCGCGCCACAGCCCTCGACGCGGGGTTCTTCGTCGTGGAGCACCGGGACACCGGCCACCTGGTCGCCACCTGCGCCGCCCAGCACATCGAGAACGAGCGCCATCCCGGCGGCGGACAGCTCGGCTGGCTCGTCGGTGATCCGTCCCACTCCGGGGTGAAGCTGGGCCGCATAGTCTCGACCACCGTCACGAACCGCCTGGCAGAAGCCGGTTACGCCCTGCCCTACCTGCAGACCAACGACTTCCGGTTCGCGGCGATCGCGATCTACCTGAGGTTAGGCTGGCGTCCTTACCTGTTCGCCGACGACATGGAGCAGCGCTGGCGTGACGTGTACACACGCCTCGGACGCTCCTTCTCACGGAACGACGGGGTCCTTCCCTGACTACCCGGACGTTCGCTCCACGACGGCAGCCGTCTCGACCGGAATAGCGCCTGCTGCGACCATCCGCGCGATCGCCCGTTCGCCGTCGCCCGGTTTCATTTCGACTGCACCGATCGCGTCGGTCAGCAGGTAAGTCTCAAAGCCGAGGCGGCGTGCGTCCAGCACGGTGTTCAGCACACAGTAGTCGGTCGCCAATCCGCCAACAAAGACCCGGTTCACGCCCGCCGTCTTGAGCCGGTCTTCGAGGTCCGAGTCCAGGAAGCCGGAGTACGCATCCACCGCCGGGTCGCTCCCCTTCTGGATAACCTCGTGCCCGGCAGGCAGGTGCAGCTCCGGGTGAAACTCTGCGCCGCGGCTTCCCTGAACACAGTGCGGTGGCCAGGGACCGCCCGACTCAACAAACGAGGAGTGCCCTTCCGGGTGCCAGTCCTGGGTGGCGTACACACGAGCGCCCCTCTCATCGAACGCCGCGGCCGCCCGGGACATCGTTCGCGCCACGTCGGCTCCGGTCGCTACCGCCAGCGATCCTCCGGGGCAGAAATCGTTCTGGACATCGACGATAACCAGAGCGTCATTGGCCGTCAGTCGCATAAAAGGGCCTCTTCGTTACCGGGGCGAGGTTGTGCGCCCACGTTCAGGACGGCGTCCCTGCAATTCTCCCCACCGGCGAGAGACGTCAGGGTGAGGAACACGTCGCAACGGCGTCGCCTTACTTGAAGGCGGCTTT
>JADFQR010000255.1 GCA_022561735.1 Chloroflexota bacterium
GGGGTGAGCCACCTGAATCGCGGACCGAAGTACGCCGAGTCGGACGCCGAACGGGCGTGGGCGGAGGCGCACCTAGCGCCGCCGGACTACGCGGCGCGCGCGGTGGTGGCGGCGGAGGCGCATGCGGCGGGGTTCAAGAAAGCCCTCGATGCGGGAGTGCGCATCGCGTGCGGATCGGACCTGGCGCTGCCGGACGGCGGGCTGCTGGAACTCGCACAGCTCGTGCGACGCGGCATGACGGAGTGGCAGGCGATCGTGGCGGCGACGCAGACCTCGGCCGAGGTGTGCCTCGTGGGCGACGAGCGGGGAACGGTCGAACCGGGCAAAGCGGCCGACCTGTTGGCGGTGGGCTCGAATCCGCTCGACGACATCGAGAACGTGCGCGACGTGAGGCTGGTGGTGAAGGACGGACAGGTGGTGGTGCGACGGTAAGCTCATGCCGGGTCAACACCCGCATACACGGGATGCTGGGCCGAGTCTTTTCCCTCACCCCAACCCTCTCCCGCCGGGAGAGGGGGAAATCTTGGGGCGTGTTTCACCCCTCTCTCCGGGAGATTCCGATATAGCCAACCAGGCAGCGGGCCGCCGGCGAGGTTCGCACTGGTCAGGGAGCGCCTGGCCGAACATCACGGCCATCGGCGCTTTCAGCCTGTTCGGTGGCGCAGTGGTCGCAACGCGCGTCGTGGCGCAAGACATCCCGCCATTCACCCTGGCGGCGGTACGGATCGGCATCGGCGCCGCGATCCTGTGGGCGCTGGTGCTGCTGTTCCACCGCCACGGGATGCGGGTGGAGCGGCGTGACTGGCGGCTGTTTTTCTTACTGGCCGCCTTCTACTTCACCGCCTTCCCGCTGGCGATGGCGTTCGGGTTCCAGGTGACCGAGGCCTCCCGTGGCGCCCTGTTGATGGCCACTTCGCCGGTCTGGAGCGTGGCCCTGGGACGAATCTTCGGGCGAGAATCGCTGGACTTGCGGCAGATCGCCGGGGTGGTGGTCTCGCTCATCGGCATCGGGCTGGTGTTCGGCGAGACCGCGTTGTCCCCGGCGGAGAGCGGCGGAGAGACGGTCAGCACGGGCGCAGCGATCGGCGGAGCCGCGCTCCTGCTGTTCGCCGCCGCCTGCGTCGCCGTCTATGGCGTCGCGTCGCAGCGGGCGTTCGCCCGGTACTCAGCGATGAACGTATCGGCATGGACCATGCTGATCGGGGCGTTGATGCTGGCGCCGCTCGCCCTGGCCGAGGTGGCGCTGGGCGATACGGGCGGTTTCGACACCCGGAACACGATGTTGATGCTTTACCTGGGCTCGCTCGGCCTGGCGCAGTTGCTGTTCGTGTTCTCGCTGTCCCGCCTGAGTCCGACGCAGGTCGTGATTTACGTGAACTTCAATCCATTGATCGCGACGGCGCTCGGGGCGGCGCTACTGGAGGAGACGCTGACGGGCACGTTCGCTGTCGGCGCAGCGGCCGTGATCGCAGGCGCTGTGCTGGTGAACTGGCCGAAGCGAACCCCTTAGATGGGCGTATCGCCTGCGCGGAGGGCGCGTACGCTTCCCACAACGAACCGTAATCCCGAACTTGATTCGTAATCCTGGGCATATATGCCCATCCTTAACTTGATCGGTCATCCTGAACTTGATTCAGGATCGGATTATGCGGCGACTCCACGGGTACATGAACGAGTCCGTTTATGAATGTCAGACCGGGGGGCCGAGTTCCGGCCGGGCGTGGATGTGTGCAGATCCTGAATCAAGCCCAGGATGACATGCAAAACGACGCGAATGTCACTGATTGCTCCCGGAAGGAAGCCAGCGGGAGCAGATGTAATACGCCCTTACGCGAGAAGCTGAGAGATCGAAATCTCCCTTTAATTAAGGGTCTGTCGTCTTTTCGGGTGGAGCAAGCGCCGCCCTTACGGTTCTGACTTCTCAACCCGCCCGGCGCCGCGTAACCGCTTCAGCAACGTCCGTCACCGCGGACATCTGGCTGAACGGAGCGCCGGCCAGGTTGCCGCAGGCGAAAACGGTCCGGTCCGGGGACGCCTCGCGTAACGCACTGCCAAACTCGGACGGCAACGGAGCCGTGAACGACTCAAATAATCCGTCACCCACCGCCAGTCCGCGGACGCCACCCAGTTCTGCAACAGCGCCACCGGCGTTAATCACCCTTATCTCGACGTTCCTGCGGAGCAGCGCTCCCTGCGATGCGATGCCCGCCTGCGTTGCGAGCAGCCAGCCGAGCGCCTGCACGTCCGCCGGTGCCCTGTCACCGTGCCCGGGCGACGGGTTACCGTCGTACCAGTCGAAAGGCCGGACATCGCTGGCCGGGCCGCGTATGAACATACAGCCTGCGCCCTCCGCGGCCTGGGACAGCGCCCAGCATGCGTACCCGGGGTAGTCAGCGGTCCACACCGCGGGGTCAACACCGGCCACCGAGCCGGGGCACCCGAACCCGATAACGCGGGCGATCGGGCCGGAAACTCCGTCCACGATCATGATCGGCACGTTTTCGTCGATGTCGAGCGCCCGGCCGCGGACCGATGTCGCCAGGTCCGGAAGAAGCGCGGTCGCGAAGCCCAGCTCCGCGTCCTGCAACCGCGCAGCGGCGAGTGCGGCCGCCCCACCGATCTGCTGCGGGACGTAGGCGGCGTAAGCGGCGTACTCGGCGTTGTTGTCCTCCCAGAGGGGCGGAGAGCTTGCGTTGCCGGACACGCCCACCCAGACAAGGTTTGCATCGACTCCGGATGCGGCGGACACCCGCTCTGCGACCGCCGACCCAAGCCGTTCCCTAAGGC
>JADFQR010000021.1 GCA_022561735.1 Chloroflexota bacterium
ATCCGAAAACGTTACTGCGCAAGGTCCGATCCTGAATCGAGTTCAGGATGACGGTGGGCGAGTTCAGGATGACAGTACGAGTGTGATTCTGGCCGCCTGATGCTACCCGGACGGGCGTCGGGCGGGCCACTGTCCGCCACCACGGCGGCGTTGCACCACGCCCATGCACCCTTCGAGAGCCTCAGGGCGCGCGACGCCGGCGGTTACCACCAGATCTTGCCCTGGACCTCGGACTCGATCTCTTTGAAGGTCTTCGTCCAGAGTTCGGTGGACATGTACTTCCAGCCGCCGTCCGGTAGTAGCGCCACTATGTTCGCCTCGCGGGGGTTGGCCTCTCCGGACCGTCCGGGCATCTCGATCGTTCCGTCGCCGATCTTCTCCGCCATCTTGCGGGCGCAGGCGATCGCCGCACCCGAGGAGATCCCGGCGAAGATGCCGCACCGCTGCATCAACTGCTGGGTCCAGTAGAACGAGTCCTCGCTCTCCACGAGAATCCGGGCGTCCAGTTTGTCCAGGTCAAGGATCTCCGGGATGAAGCCGTGCTCGATCGAGCGCAACCCCTGGATCACGTCATCGGGCGGTGGGGCCACGGCCACGATTTTGATGTCCGGGTTATGCAGCCGGAGCGCCCGGCCATTGCCCATGAGCGTCCCGCCGGTGCCAAGTCCGGCGACAAACATATCGATCTCCGGCAGGTCTCGAATGATCTCCGGGGCGGTGGTCTCGAAGTGGGAGAGGGGGTTCGCCTCGTTGCCGTACTGGTACGGGAAGTAGTAGTCCGGGTTCTCTGCGGCGACCTGTTTGGCGACGATGATCGCTTCGTTGGTGCCCTTGTCGGCGTCCGAAAAGATGATCTCCGCCCCGTATGCGCGCAGTAGATCGATGCGCTCCCTCGTCACCCCGGCCGGCATCACGACCTTGAGTTTGTAGCCGCGGGCGCGTGAGATCATCGCCAGTGATACCCCGGTATTGCCGGAGGTCGGCTCTATTATCGTGTCGCCGGGCTTCAAGAGACCGTCGCGCTCGGCGGCCTCGATCATGTATTTTGCGACGCGATCCTTCACCGAGCCCGAGGGGTTGGCGCCCTCAAGTTTGGCGTAGATTCGAACGCCCTCGACCGGGCTGAGGACGGAGACGTCCACCAGCGGGGTATCGCCGATAGCGTCCACGATGTCCCGCTTTAGCATGTCCGGGACTGGTTTGACTTTCAGAGTCACGCGCGCATCCGCTCCCTAAAAAGCGCCGGAAAGCTATGTCATGGCCGAGGTGGAATCACCACCCCGGCCTGACAATTCTGGGCTGAATCAGTCTGCGGTTACCGGCTCTTCAACGGGTTCTGCTGCCGGGATGCTGACCCCGCAGAAAGCGTCATAATCGATGAGTTCGGTAACGGTCGGGTTGTCGCCGCAAAGCGGGCAGTCGACATTCCGGCGGACCTTGAGAACGCGGAAATCCATCGCAAGCGCGTCGATGATGAGCAGCCGTCCCGCCAGCGGCTCGCCGATGCCAAGAAGGACCTTGATCACCTCTGTCGCCTGGATGGTGCCTATCATCCCGGGCAGTGCGCCCAGCACTCCGGCCTCAGCGCAACTCGGCACCTCACCCGGGGGTGGCGGCTCCGGGAATATGCAGCGGTAGCAGCCCTTCCCGGGGATGTAGGTGCTGGCCTGGCCGTCAAACAGCAGGATGCTGCCGTCAACCAGCGGCTTGCCGGCCAGATAGGAGGCATCGTTCACAAGGTAGCGCGCCTGGAAGTTGTCAGCGCCGTTCACGATCACGTCATAATCCGGAATGATGTCCATCGCGTTGGCGGACGTGATGGGTTCCTCGTGTATGACGACTTCAAGTTTCGGGTTGTAGGCAAGCAGTGTCTCGCGTGCGGACTCAACCTTCGGGCGGCCGATGTCCTTTTCCTGGTGCAGGATCTGCCGCTGCAGGTTAGAGATCTCGACCACGTCAAAATCGACGATGCCGATCTTTCCGACGCCGGCCAGCGCGAGGTAGATGGCGACAGGCGAGCCAAGGCCGCCTGCGCCAACGATCAACACGCTGGAACCCAGCAGCTTGCGCTGTCCCACGCTGCCCACGTCCGGCATGATTATGTGCCGGCTGTAACGCTGGACCTGGTCCGGCGTCATTGTTTTGACTTCTTTCATCCGATATTCAGCCCCGCAAACAGGTTGTCTTCCCGTTTTGTATGTGTCTCCGGTAACCGCGTGTGCGGCTCCGGTCGTCGTCGTATGTTCCCTGCGCTCGTCCGGTCCCGCCAGTTAGATTCAATGCGGCGAGGCCCGGTGCATTCCCAGCGCATTCCCAGCGCATTCCCGGGTCTAATCCGGGAACATGTCCGGCGCGCGAGTGTAGTCCGGCTGCAGCGATAGTGGAAACGGCGGACCGTTCATCGGTCAGCGGCTAACTGGCGGACCACACCATTTCTTGTTGCTCCGCGGCAAGGTCTGAAACCCGTGTCTTCCGTAACCGCTCCAGCAGCACCTGTTCCACGTCACTCCAGAGCTCGCGCTGCGAGCAAGCTCCGGAGAGCGTACAGTCCTCCGGCGAGTCGACGCAGTCCAGCGGAGCAAGCGATCTATCAAAGCTCGTGAACACGTCAGCTACGGTGATTTCAATGGCCGGACGGGCGAGCATGTGTCCGCCCAGGGGTCCGCGCCGGGACAGGAGCATTCCGCCAGCCTGGAGATTGCTCAATACGTGGTGAAGGTACGCTTCAGGGATTTTCTGCTGGTCTGCGATCTCGGCAGCAGAAACGGGACCCGCCGCGGTATTCTGCGCCAGGTGAATTAACACCCGCAGACCATAATCCACTTTCATTGGAACGAGCACGACGGCATCCTATGCCGGGCTTCGGCGGCTTGCGTTATCGGCCGGGCAACGGAATTCGTTGTCCAACCTGACCAAACGTGGGCCAAGTATACAGGAGCCTGAAACAGTTCCTGATCTGGCACACGTTCCCGCTGATCGTACGCCCCGTACACGACGCCCGTGTATGTGTACGGGGGTGTCCTCGTGATAAGATTTGTCACTGCGTTCGCAGGCGCGCCTTCTTATTTCTGGCGCGCCTCCACAACTCTTTCAGCAACCCCTTTGTTACCGGGGCGCGCCCCGGTAACGACAAAAGTAATCGAGATATGGCAAACGAAACCGTCTCCCTCTCCGTCAAAACGCGTGAAGTAACCGGCAAAAAGGTGCGCGCGCTGCGCCGCTCCGGGATCACTCCAATCCATCTTTACGGCGGCGGCAGCCCATCACTCACGCTGCAGGCCGAGACCCAGGAACTGCGAACAGCGGTCAATACCGCAGGGCGAGGCAAGCCGATCTCCGTCCAGGTGGACGACGGCGAAACGGCGTTGACGTTCGTTCGCGAGATCGCCAGGCACCCGGTAACGGGTGAGCTTCAGCACGTTGATTTCATACGCGTGGACGCCAACGAGACGGTGTCGGCCGAGGTCCCGATCACGATCGTCGGGGAAGCGCCGGCGACCCGCGGCGGGGGCGGACAGTTCCTTCGCGGCGTTCGGACGGTAATGCTTAGCGTCCTTCCCCTGGAAGTGCCTGACGAGATCGAGGTCTCGATCGAAGGCATGGAGAATATCGGGGACAACATCCGGGTCCGGGACCTCGTTTTGCCGGAAGGCGTGGAAGCATTGAGTTCCCCGGACCAGGTGATCGCCCGTATCGCTATGACACGCACCGCCGCCGTGGAAGTTGGCGAGGGCATGGACGTTGAAGAAGGCCAAGAGGGTGAGCCGGGCGAAGCAGGCGACGGGGCGGACGAAACCGCAGGGTAACCGCTCCCACGGATTCCCGGCCTGCCGATCTGCCGGTCACCCCATCCCGTCACCCCATCGTGTCGTACTCGAACGCGACCGGGTGACAGCGCGGCCTACGGTCCGGTTGGACCCGGGTCGTACCGGGCCTCGCTTTTCTATCCTGCGACGTTATCCGGGCGGGCCTGTGCGGTCGTTTTTCAATGAGGCGGATTCATTCCGCGCCTGCGGACCGCATTTCGGAATCTCAATGGCGTGACTGATATACATTCCGTTGTCCTGACGCCCCATGAAGTTACTGTCGACGCCCCGCGCGAGATGGTGTTCGAGATGCTGACCGCTTTTGGACGCGGACAGTTACCGGGCGCAAAAGAAAAGACGCGCGTGCTGGAAGAGGATGGGGACCGGCTAGTCGTCGAGTTCACCACTGACGCCATTTACAAGACCTACGTCACGTTGGAAGAGGTGACGCTTCACCGCCCGGACAGGATCACCTTCAAACACCTCGATGGCCCGTTCGAGTCGTGTGACGAGATATTCACCTTTGAAGAGCTCCCCGATGGTCAGACCCTGTGGCGGCACACCGGGTCGTTCACGCTGGGCTGGCCCGTCGTCGGCAAGGTCGTGGGACGGAATATCACGAAACGCTGGTTCGAGCGCGTCATGCGCAAACACATGCGTGAGATGAAAGAGGCGATAGAAGCCCGCGCCGCACGCAGCCATGTCTACAAGCGGAGACGCCCGGCCTCCGACGCGGTTGAGGGGGAGGGGAGCCATGAAGCAGCCGGGAACGGCCGGGAGTGATTTTTGCGGTCATCTTCCCGAACCCAACCGGGCGAGGGTGTTTGTTCGTATAACGGGGAGAGACCGGTTGGCGGCCCGGGGCGGGGTACGGTACAAGGTCGCTCGCATGCGATCGTGGAGAAGCCCCCCTTTCCGAGCGACGCCCGGCGCGCAGAATGCGTCCATGAGCGACACACGCCCATGGCCGCCGGCCGGTCCCCCGGCCTGGGCCCCTGCCGGGACGTGGTGGGACGCCCGTGAGCGGGTCCGGGGTGACCGGGTGGTGCGCCCGGAGGGTCAATCTTCACAGTTCCCGGATACTGACGACTTACCTTGGATTGACGGGGATTGACGGGGATTGGGACTGACGGAGATTGACGGAATCGACGCCACAGGAAAGATGACGCCACGAGGACTTTCACAATTGCCACCGGGGGATGCGGTTCTATCATGAAACCTGTCCCTCGCACTTCGGCAGGCTCATTGACCCGGCCACGCAAGGTTCCGGGCAGACACAATCCGGCGCAGGACTATATACGGATGACGCAGGAACGGAGCCCGCGGGATGCCGCTGGAAGCAATTAAACGGATACCGCTGTTCACCGGCCCGATTAAGCGCAATGCGCTGATCGGCTCGATCATGGCGCTAGTACTCGTAGCGGCCGTGGCGTGCAGCCAATCCGTCGGTGAAAATCCGGGGATTGAGGTCGCATCCACGGCGTCAACCGTGTCGGCAACCCAGGGCTCACAGAGCGCCGGGGACGCTGAGCCGGACACCGGGCAGCCTGTCGTCATCTCCAATAGCGAGCTTCCGGACGATGTCATCGGCGACGCACCGGCGAGCATCGACCAGCCAGCAGCGGCGCCCTTGACCGCAGACGAGATCGTCGCAGCGTTTGAGAGCGTGATCAGCCGGGTATTCAGCAATTCCCTGCCCTCGGTTGTGGAGATCACGGTCCGTACGGCCGTAGGCGGCGCGAGCGGAAGCGGTTTCGTCTGGGACGACGAAAACCGCATTGTCACCAACCAGCACGTGATCGCCGACGCCCAGCGGATAGAAGTTACGTTCGCGGACGGCCGTTCTTACGCTGCGACGGTGCTCGGCGAGGACCCGGACGCAGACGTGGCGATCCTGCAAGTCGATACCGATGACCGGCTCATTCCGATCAAGTTGGGTGATAGCGATACCGTCGTGACGGGCCAGATCGCCATCGCCATCGGCAACCCGTTTGGCGAGGAGTTCACGCTGACCCAGGGCATCGTGAGCGCTGTGGGCCGCAGCATCCGAAGCGGCAACCAGGGATTCACAACACCGGACGTCATCCAGACGGACGCTGCGATCAACCCCGGCAACTCGGGCGGGCCGCTGCTCAACCGGCAAGGCGAGGTGATCGGCATCAACGCCCAGATCCGCAGCGACAGCCGTCAGAACTCCGGCGTCGGTTTCGCCGTGCCGATCAACATCGCCAGGCTGGTCATACCGGATTTGATCGAGAACGGGGAGTTTGTCTACGCCTGGCTCGGCATCTCCGGACATGATATGAGCAGGCTCCTGGCGCTGGCGCTCGATCTGCCGGACGGGACGCAGGGCGCCTACATCACCCAGGTGATTGCCGGCGGACCGGCGATGAACGCTGGACTCAACGAGACGACGCGGACCATCAGGGTAGAAAACCAGCCGGTGGATATCGGCGGAGACACCGTGATCGCCATTGACGGCGTGCCGATACGCAGCATGGCGGACCTGATCTCTTACCTGACCAACCACACGCGTCCCGGCGACGTGGTTTTGCTCGATATCCTGGAAAACGGCGGTGACCGGGAACAGAAACGGGTCGAGCTTGGCACGCGTCCGTGAAAACGACATTGTGACAAGAATCGCAATCTGGCCGGTTGTGATCTACAATTCAGACGTGATGTGTGTAAACACCGCCAAGAACTACACCTGCGCGTGTTGTGGAACCCCAGAGGGGGAACCTGACTGACGCACGCGCTTTTAGTTCATGGCGCCGTAATCGCTGACTCAATCCCCTCGAAGACCACTTCCGGTCACGAGGGGATTTTTTTGTGCCCTTGAACATCCCGAAGACCTCGCGGAGAAGGCATTTGACGATCGAGATTGACCCGGGCGGAGGACGCCGATGACGAAACAGCTCCAGAAACCGGACGCCGAAAAGCTGGCGGAGATCAACGACAGGCTGGAAAGCGCAACGCCGCAGGAGGTTCTCCTGTGGGCGCATGAAGAGCTTGGAGACGATGTTGCGCTGATGTCCAGCTTCGGGCTTGAGGACATGGCGCTGCTTGACATGTTCTGGAGGATCACGCCGGACGCCAGGGTTATGACGCTGGACACCCAGAGGCTGCCGACCGAGACGTACACGTTGTTTGACCGGGCAACGGCGCGCTACGGGATCAAGATCGAGGCGTTCTACCCGGACATGGGCGCTGTGCGGGAGATGGTGGAGGAGAGCGGGTACAACCTGTTCTACAGAAGCGTTGAACTCCGGAAGACGTGCTGCGCCGTCCGCAAGGTGGAACCGCTCGGGCGCGCCCTGAGGTCTGTCGATGGATGGATCACCGGGTTGCGGCGCGATCAGGGCATGAATCGGAACGACATCGGCATCGTCGAATGGGACGCCGATCACGATGCCTACAAGATCAACCCGCTGGCCAACTGGACGTTCAGCCAGGTACAGGAGTACATCGCAGAACATTCCGTGCCATACAACGAGTTGCACGACAAGGGCTTCCCAAGCCTGGGTTGCGCGCCGTGCACCCGTGCGGTCAGGCCCGGTGAGGATATCCGGGCCGGTCGATGGTGGTGGGAGGGAAACCCGGATGCCAAAGAGTGCGGGCTACATATAGTGGAAGTAGCGACGCAGTGACCAGCGTTATGAAGGTGACTACAACGAACGGATCGGTTCTCCCAGATGCGGGCCAGCTTAGCGCGCTGGAGTCCGAATCGATACACATCATTCGCGAGGGCATCGCCGAGTTCGATCTTCCCTGCTTTCTTTTCTCCGGCGGGAAGGACTCGATCGTCATGCTTCATCTTGCGATGAAGGCTGTCGCGCCCGCGCATCTGCCGGCCCCGGTGGTACACATCGATACCGGACACAACTTTCCGGAGGTGATCGCATTCCGGGACAGGACGGTGGAACGGCTGGGCGTCAAACTGATCGTCGGTTCCGTGCAGGCGGCGATCGACGACGGCAGAGTTTCTGAACGTCCCGATGCCGGACCGTCACGCAACCGCCTCCAGATCCCGGTGCTGCTGGACACCATCCGCTCCAACAGGTTCGACGCGGTGTACGGCGGGGCGAGGCGGGACGAGGAACGGTCCCGGGCCAAGGAACGCGTCTACTCGTTCCGCGATGACCAGGGCCGATGGGACCCGAAAAACCAGCGGCCTGAGCTGTGGAGCCTGTTCAACGGCTTCATCCACCCCGGACAGCACATCAGGGTTTTCCCGATCTCCAACTGGACGGAGCTGGACGTCTGGCAGTACATCGCCGACCAGGAAATCGAGCTTCCATCGATCTACTTCGCCCATGAGCGCGAGGTGTTCGAGCGCGACGGCATGCTTATGGCCGCTTCCGAGTTTCTCCAGCCAGAGCCACATGAAACGGTCACGACAAGGTCAGTACGTTTTCGCACGGTCGGCGATATGACGGTGACGGCGGCGGTTCCTTCAACCGCGACAACGCTCGATGAGGTTATCGCCGAGATCGCGTCCACGCGCACGTCCGAACGTGGCGCCAGCCGCGCCGACGACCGAACGTCCGAGGCAGCGATGGAAGACCGGAAGCGCGAGGGCTATTTCTGATGGAGCTGTTACGACTCGCGACAACGGGCTCGGTGGATGACGGAAAAAGCACCTTGATTGGAAGGTTGCTTTACGACTCAAAGGCCATCTATGACGACGTTCTCAAGTCAACCGAGGAGGTCAGCAGACGGCAAAACGCTGAGTATCTGAATCTTGCGCTTCTCACGGACGGCCTGCGGGCCGAGCGTGAACAGGGCATCACGATTGACGTCGCGTACCGCTACTTTGCCACGCCAAAACGCAAGTTCATCCTCGCAGACACTCCGGGCCATTTTCAGTACACGCGGAACATGGTCACCGGAGCGTCCACCGCGGACCTGGCGCTGATTATCGTTGACGCCCGCAACGGCATCGTGGAGCAGTCCCGCCGTCACGCCGTGATCGCCTCACTCCTGGGGATCCGGCACATGGTGGTGTGCGTGAACAAGATGGATCTCGTCAACTACAGCTACGACAGCTTCGCAACGATTCGTGACGAGTTTCGAGAGCTTCTTAACAGGCTCAACGTGGCTAACGCCCACTTCATCCCGATCTCCGCCCTGAACGGCGATAACGTGGTGAACGGATCGGACGCGATGCCGTGGTACTCCGATGGGCCGTTGCTCGACTACCTGGAGCGGGTTGACGTGTCAGAGAACTCCGGGGACCACCCTCTCCGGTTGCCGGTGCAGTACGTGATCCGGCCGATGCGGCACGAGTATCACGACTACCGGGGGTACGCCGGCACTATCGCTGACGGAACCGTCATGGTCGGCCAGGAGGTCACGGTGATGCCCTCAGGCAAATCCACGCGTATCACGGCCGTCGAGACACCCGGTGGAACGGTCGATCACGCATCCGGGCCGACGGCGGTTACCGTGCGACTGGCGGACGAGTTGGACGTCTCGCGCGGGGACATGATCTGCGCGCGGAACGGCTACCCGAGTACGGACCGGGCGTTTGACGCGACGATCTGCTGGATGAGCGATGAGACGCAACTCCGGCAGGGCGCAACCCTGCGTATCAAGCACACGACCCGCGTCGCCACGGCAAAGATCACCAGCCTTTACTGTGGGATAGACATCAATACGTTGTCCGCACAGTTGGACTGCACAGCCCTGAAGCTCAACGAGATCGGCCGCGTATCCATCCGCACAAGCACACCGCTTGTCTGGGATGACTACACGTACAACCGGAAGACGGGAAGTTTCATCCTGATCGACGAGTCGACCAACGAGACGGTCGCCGCCGGGATGATAGGCAGTCCCGGGTTCGGCGATTTCCAGGGCCTTTAGCACCGGGTGCTCCCGGGGTTGATCACGCGACCGGCGAACCGGCAGACCTGGCAACCGACCGGTCGCGTGATCGACAGACCTCGTGACACGGGGATCGTATAGATCACGCGGTCTCGGGTCCCCGGACGGACATTACGGGCGGCGGACGCTTCGGGCCGGGAAGGCATGTGAGAGTCGTTACGCGTAGGCGCACTACGCGCGAACCGCCAACGTCCATTGTGTAGACAGCCCGATGTGTCAACCACGCTGCGGCCTTTAGCTTTGAACCTAGATGCCGCACGCGATCATCCCGGCCGACACCCTGACCATCTGGGGCGCACTTGCGCGTGAGCGCCATTGCTTCCCGTGGGAGCGCGCGTCCCGGCGTTGGCGAACATGCGGGACCGGGACGGGCGTCCGATGACCCGGCGAAACTGGATCATTGTTCCGGCGATGCTATCGGCCGCTTCAGCCGTCGGGATCGTCGCTCTGTCCGGAAGCGTGGCAAATCCGGCCGGGTTGCTGCTGTTGCCCGTCGTGGCCGCGGCGGCCCCATTTCTTGCGCTGCCGCTGGCCGTGGCGTTCACGATCTCCGCAGCGGTCTCACTGGGTGGCGCTTACTGGATCAACGGTGGAGCAGACGGGGTGGCCCGCATAGCGGTGGAGGCGCCGTTGATCGTGGCTGTCGCCGTTATCGCCCGTTACGTCGCGTCGCGTCTCCAAGCCCGTGCGGCAGAGCGGCGCCTGATGGAACGTATCCGGAAGGCGTCAAACTCCAGCGCACTCCTCGACCGCGTATATGAAGACATCTACCAGGCGTTGAAGGACTGGCTGCCTATCGACCGGTTCGCCATTGTGACCGAACGGCCCGGCGGCGACGAACTGGAGGTGGCTTACGCCTCCGGGGTTCCGGTCTTCCGCAGGGGCACCGGCGATATCGCTCCGCTGGTCGTTGACGAGGATGGCTGGCGTCCTATAGGGGACGGCAGGGTGCAGATGCTGGCGAGTG
>JADFQR010000022.1 GCA_022561735.1 Chloroflexota bacterium
GTATGTCGCCCGCGTAGCACCTTGCAGAGAGTTGGGTTAACACATGTTTACATCCCGAGGTGACCGTCAACCGGTCTTCCCGAGATGTTCGGGATGCCGGGAAATCTGGGCATAGCGCATTCAGATTCGTCACATGGAACGCCAGCGGGCATAGCGGGACTGGTGACGCTGCGACGACACCGTAATGATCCGGTAACGCGGCCGGGATCAACATTCCCAGTAGAAACGCTACTCTCGTCCAGAGGGGGGAACCAGATTATGATCTTGCACAAGGGATGCCCCCGATGCGGGGGCGATGTGATGGTGGATACCGACCGGTACGGCACGTTCGTGAAGTGCATACAGTGCAGCCGCACCAGGCATGTACAGAAGGAACCGCCGATCGCCGACCTGACCCGCAGACGCTACCCGCGCCTGCCTGGCCAGGAATCGGCAGGCCCGATCGCCGTCTGATTCGGCCCGGCGCCTGAATATCCGGGCGCCAGTCACGTCTGCAACTTTCCACGGGTTTCGCGCATCAAACAGCGAAATAGCCGCCACATATCCCGTGCCGATCACACGATCCGGCGCGGATGATCCCCGAGGAGAATTGCTATCGCACGCGCCAGTTACAACGGACACACCCTCGCCGAATCCAAAGACTATGAAGTCGTTGAGGGCAATATCTACTTCCCTCCCGAGTCGATCGATCGCAGTGTTTTCACGGAAAGCTCGCTCGAGACGACGTGCCCGTGGAAGGGCGTTGCCAGCTACTTGAATGTAGTCGTGGATGGCAAGAAACTGAACGACGTCGCCTGGTACTACCCGGAGCCAAAGAGCGACGCCTCTCACATCAAGGGCTACGTTGCCTTCTACCCACAGATCACGATCGAGAAATAACGATCGACGTTTGATCTGGAGCGCGGCCAGCTGCCGGCGCGTCTGACACAAGCCCGGAATACATGGCCGGACAACGCGCAACCACCGGTCACATGGCGGAGATCGCGTCCTCCATACGTGTAGCCAGCCCCCACACACTCGTGTGTAAAACTCGCCCCCGCCCGGGACTTTTCCCGGTTTCACCGCAAAGCCGAAAGCGCGAACTTTCACCTACTTGCGGTTCACCCGATGGGAGAGTTCAGGGCGTCGTATGGCTATACGCTCCACAGAGACCGGTCAATCAGTCGAAATCGGGGGGTTTCGACTGGTCGAACAACTAGCCGGTTCACCGGCCGCCCGGTTATACCGGGCGGTCGAGGTGAACTCATCTCGTCCAGTGGCGCTGCGGACCGGCACTTCGTTCGCCAAATCGGCCACAGATTCGCTGGCCCTCACGGAAATGGTCGAGTCCGCTCACCGCGCGATGACGATCAATCATTTGAACGTCGCCCGCGTACACGGCGCCGGTATTGAAAATGACTGGCACTACGTGGCCTCAGAATGGATCCCGCAGACCCTGGCGGAGGCGCTATCCGGCACCGGCCAGGTGACCGTTCGCGAGGCAATCGTCTTCGCTCTGTCCATCGCACAGGGACTGGCCGCAGCGCACGCCGCAGGACTCACCCACGGCGCCCTCACCCCGCACAACATCCTGATCACGAATGACGAAGTCCCGCACATCGTTGACTTTGGAGGAATGGCGCTTTCACGACCCGATGGCCGGGTCCCGTACATGTCGCCGGAGCAAGCCAACGGTCAGAAACCGGGCCCGCGCTCTGATCTGTATTCGCTCGGGTGCATCCTGCACCAGCTCCTCGCCGGCGCACCGCCGTTCCAGGCCCAGGACGCCGAAGCGCTGTTCCAGAAGCACCTGCGAGAGATACCACAGCCGCTCGAGGAGCTCCGGCTGGGCGTACCGGGCGGGCTGAGCGCGCTTGTGCTGGCATGCCTTGAGAAAGATTCGCGCAACCGTCCGCCCACGATCGACGACGTGGTTGATCAGCTGAATGACCTGGCCATAGAAATGATGGACACCGGGCGCGGTGGCGGTCCACAGGGAGCGTTCGACGAGAGCCCGGACGGCTTGATCGTCACCCGTGCGCGCCAGAAATCAGGCCCCGCCCCGAAGCCCGAGCAGACCTCCGGGACATGGGGTCTCGGACCGGCCATGAACGAGGCTCGGGCTGAACACGCTTCTCTCATTTTGAAGGACGGTCGCATCCTCGCAACCGGGGGGCTGAACGGCGTCGCATCGTGCGACATCTACGACCCGGGATCAGGCGAGTGGGCCACGGCCACGCCGATGTCAACCGCCCGGTCCGGGCACAGCGCATCCCTGATGGACGACGGCCGAGTTCTCATCACCGGAGGCTACACCGGAGATTCGCCGACGGCCTCGGTCGAGGTGTTCAACCCGGAGACCAACACATGGTCCGGCCTTCCACGGATGCTGGAACCCCGCGGGGAGCACACGTCTGAGGCCCTGGTGGACGGGCGCGTGCTGATCTCCGGAGGCGCAGGTCCGTCCGGAATGCTCGCCACCGCGGAACTGTTCGACCCGGTCACCGAGACGTGGTCGCCGGTCGATTCCATGTCCGGCCCGCGCGCTCGACACACATCATCACTGCTCCCGGACGGCACCGTTCTGCTCGCAGGAGGGTGCGACGACCTGGGCAGCCTGACGACGTCCGAGGTGTTCAACCCGGCGACCATGACATGGGACGCCGGTTACCGTATGCGCCAGGCGCGCCGCCGCCACACCGCCGCCGTGTTAAGTGACGGCAGCATCCTTGTTACGGGCGGTGAGGACAGTGAAGGACTCAAGATCGGCTCCGCCGAGATATTCAACCGGACAGCCGGGAAATGGCGCCCGGCCGGGCAGCTCGCCACGCCGCGCAACGATCACGTCGCAGCCATCCTCGCAGACGGCCGGGTTCTTGTGGTCGGAGGTCTCGGAGAGGGCCGGGAACTTTCCAGCGCTGAAGTGTTTGACCCCTCCACCAGCACGTGGTCGGACGCCGGTGACAGCGGGGTCCCTCGCGCACAGCACACCGCCCACTCCCTTCCGGACGGACGTGTGATCATCGCCGGCGGGATTTCAGACGGCAATCCAATACCGGATACGCAACTATTTGATCCTGCGAGCGGCGGCTGGCAATCAGCGCCGAAACTCTCAGAATCCCGTTACTCACACACCGCCTCCACCCTGCCGTCCGGAGACATCATCGTAGCGGGCGGGTTCAACAAGGAAGGTGCGCTCCGTTCCGTCCGCCTGTACCGCTCAAGTGAACGCCGGTGGGACCCGGGACCCCCTATGTCCGAGGGCCGGTTTGATCACCGCGCCGTGACGCTGGCGGACGGACGCGTGCTGGTAACCGGCGGGCGCGCCGGGAACGATGTACTGGCGACAGCCGAGGTACACGATCCCAGGAACGGGACCTGGCAAACCGTACACCGCATGACCGGCCCCAGCACTGAACACACGCTCACCGTGCTTGAAGACGGTCGCGTGCTCTCAGCCGGCGGCTGGGACGGACACAGGATCAGCTTCAACGCGAGCCTCTTCGATCCCGACCGGGACGTCTGGGTGCGCGTCAGTGAAATGAGACGCCGGAGGCGGGGCCACACAGCCGTTCTTATGTCCGACGGGCGCGTGATGGTCGTAGGCGGTTGGGACGGCAAGGGCATACTCTCCGAGGCCGAGATATTTAACCCGAAGACCGGACGCTGGTCTCGAACGGACGGGCTCAAACAGAGCCGATACCTCCACATCTCGATGCCACTCCCGGACGGCCGGGTAGTGGTGGCAGGCGGGCTCGGAGAGGACGGAGCGCTCTCGTCCGCTGAACTGTTCAATCCGGAGACCGAAATGTGGTCTTACGGCGGCGAAATGGCACGGGCACGCTATCTGCACTCAGCAGCGGTGCGCGGAGACGGGCGGGTACTCGTCGCCGGAGGCCGGGCTGACTCTTACGTGTACCTGGCGACCGCCGAGGTGTTCGACCCGGAGTCGCGGGGTTGGAGTCCGGGCGGACGGATGTCACAGGCGCGCATCTGGCACACGATCTCCATGATCGGGGACAATCGCGCTATCGCAGTGGGCGGATACCTGGAAGACTCCGGAGGCGGGCGCTTCCTGGACTCAGCGGAACTCTTTGAACCAGAGGACCCGCTCGGGTGAACGTTTCCCCGGAACACATTGATTTAACATCAGAGCGTTCAGGCGGTGGACTCCACCAACGCTGGCTGCCGTACACAGGAGCGGACGACGACGCTCTACGCGCCATGATTGATGTCTGCCCGACCGCCGCAGTGATATGGCGGCGTGCGGACAACGAGATCGTCCACGCCAACGCTACTGTGTGCGTCATCCTCGCGTTGGGCCCGGAAGCCGCGCTGGGCCGCAGCATGGCTGACTTCGTCGCAAACTCCGCCGAACACTCGGCGCTGCTCGACAAACTCGGGCGATCGGGCGCGCTCGATCTGGTCGAGTCGACCGCCATCCGCGAGGATGGCTCTCCGATCTGGATATCTTCCTCGCACCGGCCGGTGACCTACCAGGGTCGCCCGTCCGTGTTTACCGTATTCCACGATGCCACGGCCTCACGTTCCGCCCGGGAAGCTGACCTGGCTGAGGTGAGCAGGCGGACCGCTCTCGCCGTGATAAGCCGCGTGATGAGCAGCTCAAAACTCGGGCGCTCTGAGTATGAACACCTGGCCGCTGTGATTTACGGCGTAACCCTCTTTGACCGAATCTCCATCAATTCCATCAACCCCGGGGCCGGCAGTTTCGAAAGCCTTTACATCCAGGGAGCCTCCCTGCCGGACATGGTCGAGGGCCAGGTTCAGCCGCTGGTTGGCACCCCTGACGCGTACGTCGCGGCGAACCGGGCGGGACTGATGCTGGCAGAGTCCGACGAGAAAGAGCCCCTCCTCCGGTTTCCAACACTGGAAGCGTTTTACGTCGCCGGCCTGCGCTCGTTCATAGCGGTCCCTCTCATCGCTAACGACAAGGTACTGGGCACCCTCAACATCGCTTCGGTAGAGAGTGACGCATACGGCGCGCAAGACCTTGAGTTCATCGAACGTGTCGCCGCACATCTTGCTCCTGCGGTGGAACGCGCACACCTGCGTCAAGCGCTGGAACGGGAAATCCACGAACGTGAGGCGCTGGCCGCTATTGGACGGGTCGTTGGCGCCTCCCCGGACCTGTCGAAAGTCTCGGATCGATTTCCACGCCTCGTCGCATCGCTGATTCCCGCAGACCGGATCGCGATATCGACCCTGAGCGATGATGGTGAATCGATCGACGATCTGTACTCCAGCGGCATCGATGTGCCTGAACGGGACCACGCTGATCGTCCGGTGCCTTCCCACCGTTCCATGGTGGAACTGGTGGTCACCGACGGACAGACCGTGATGGTCACAGCCCGTACCCCTGAGGACGTGGTTCGGCAGCTCCCCCACCTTCTGCCGGCCTTCAAAGCCGGGTTACGCTCCTTCCTGTCAGTGCCGCTCACCGCCAACGAGACGGTGTTCGGCGCGCTTCATCTCCGTTCAATCCAGCCCGGAGCGTACGGGGAGCGAGAGATTGCGCTGGCGGAGGGCATCGCAGCACAGATCGCAGGGGTCGTCGCCATTTCCCGGTTGCGTGCTTCTGAGAAGCGCGTCGCCGAAGAGCGCCGGGTCCTGTCCGACATCGCAGCCTCCGCCAACCGCGACCTGGACCTCCATCGCATGTTTGAGCGAGTTGCGGACGCGCTCATCCCGGTCATTCCACATGACCATATTGAAGTTGCGTTGCTCGAACCCCGGCCCGGGCCGCTTCGACGGGTGTTCCAGAAAGCGGCCGGTGAACCCGGTGTGACCTCAGCAACGATCATCGACCCGGGCCCACTACAGGGCTCAACGGAAGACTCTCGTGTCTGGGACAGCCGGCTGCTTGACGCCGAGGACCTCGCGGAAGAGATGGGGTGCGACGGCATGTTGTCCGCCGTGCAGGCGCCGCTCGGTGTCGAGAGCCGGCGAGTCGGCCACATCCGCCTGATGAGCCGCCGCCCGTCGGCATACTCGAAACTCAGCATGGAACTGCTGAACAAGGTAGCGGCCTACGTGACGCCCGCGGTCCAGAACGCCCTCGAACACCGGCAGGCCATTGAGCTGGCGCACGAGCGTGAGCGCGTCGTTGACCTTGATGCGAGAAACCAGGAACTGGAACGGCTCTCGGACGCCAAGAACCGCTTCATCGCCACGGTCTCGCATGAACTTAAGACCCCCCTCACGAGCATGCTGGCGTTCACCGGCATCCTGCAGAAAAATCGCCATGGCGTCCTTGGAGAGCGTGAGATCGGCCAGTTGGACGTCATTAAACGCAATGGCCGCCGCCTGGCGATCCTTATCGATGACCTGCTCGACCTGGGCCGCATTGAGCGAGGCGACCTGTCACTCAAGATGGTCGAATTTGACGCGTCCTTGATGCTCAGGGAAGTCCAGACGGCTTTCCAGCCGATCATCGATACAAAACGTCAGACGCTGACCCTGAAAGTGCCCGATTCACAGTTGTGGATCTCCGCTGATCGGGATCGCCTGGCCCAGGTGGTGTCAAACCTGGTCAGCAACGCCGGGAAATATTCACCCGAGGGGACGGAGATTACCATCACCGCCCGCCGCCGCCGGGACCGGCTGTATGTGACCATTGAAGACCACGGCATAGGAATCCCGGAAGCGGATCAGCCGGGCATGTTTTCGTCCTTCTTCCGGGCGAAAAACGAGGCGACACGCGCCGAGTCCGGTACAGGGCTAGGCCTGTACATTGCGCGGAACATCGTCACGCTCCACGGCGGGCGAATCGAGATCAACTCCGTCGAGGGCGAAGGCACGACCGTCAAGTTCAACGTGCCACGCCTGATGGAACAGCCATCAGCCGCCTACCTGGATATGGTCAAGAACCCCGTCCGGCCCGAACCGCGGTCCCGTCTTGATGATCTCCGGAGCTCGATCGCCAGTTAGTCCGCCTGTGGCTTCGCGACGGACATCGACCCCGTCTTGACCGTGGCGTCGCGTGACCGTTTACTGGGCTCGCCATAGATCAGCCGGTGTTCCGGCTCGGAAATTCAATCAATTCGGGGGCCCATGCCGTGAAAATAATCCTCGCCGGTTGCGAGTACGTCGGGACGACGACCATCGCCAACAAGCTCAATGACTGGAAACAGTCCGTCATGGGCGAAGGCTTCTCCCTTATCCACGACCACTCGAAAATCCCGCACACCTCCGGACACCCGGACGACACGACCCTGGAGGAGCAACAACAGATACTGGCCCTGTCGCCCAAGCTCAAGGAGATGTACTCCCGGTACAGCATCTACTACCACGTCCACCACTACCGCGGGGCCGACGATATGACCATCGGCTTTCACATCGAAGAGTCGATCTACGCGCAGATGTACTACGGGTACGGCCTCCCGGGAGAGCAATTCGACCGCAAAATGGTGTCTGAGCAGATTGAAACACGGCTCAAACAGATCACGGACGATCCGATAATCCTCGTCCACATGACGGCAACCCCGGAGGTACTGGTGCGGCGGATGTCCGAGTTGAAAGACACGCCGAATCACACCAACAGCCTCGTCCGGGAATCCGACATCGAGACCATCATGGCCCGCTTCAAAGAGGGCGTGGAGCGATCGTCCCTGGGGCCAAAGATCGCGATCGACACAAGTACAGCTTCGCCGGACGACACACTGGCGGAACTGGTGGAAGCTCTCCAGCCGCACCTGACGGACCTCGATCGCGAGCGCATCGAGGCCCATCGCTCGTAGGCCCAACAGCCCCGAACGACCCTGAAATAAACGGCCGATTTTCGCCACCGCGGAAATCGGCCGTAACGCGTACACGCGCCCGCTAAGAGTCCCGGACGACAGCCCCATACAGTTAACTGTCCGACTCTATGGCCAGCTGCCGGTGCAGGCCAGATTCCCAGTATTAACGGCGCACCACGGGCAGGGCTTAATGAGACTGCGAGGACATCTGAACCGAAAGACCCCCTTCCGGCGAGCCGTGTGGATGTCGATCCTCGCAGTGGCGGCCGTCGCAATCGCCTGCTCGGGCGGCGCCGGCGAAGATACCGCCTCTCCGGAGCAGAATGCCGACGCGATTCAACCCACTCCGTCCGCATCACTGTTCACCCCGCCAGCTACGCCGGTACCGGCTCCCACAGCCCCGGTTATCGCCGTAGCGCCGAGGGCCAACACCGGAACCTTTAACGTCCCGGGTCGCGACCATTCGATCTCCGGTTTTGTCGTGGACGACGTCAACGGCAAGCCTCTAAAGGGCGTATTCGTCCGGGCCGGTGAAGACGGCGTGTACGGGGTGTCCGACGAGTTCGGGTTCTACCGGATAGACGGGCTTGAACCCGGCAGCCACGAACTGAATGTAGACGGTTACCGGGTGGAGCCGTTCACGGCCGTCGTGGAATCCGAGACCTGGACCAGGTTCGACATTACCGTCACGGTCACGGGCGGATCCTCCGACAGGAGCGTATTTGACGTGGTAGGACGCGTCACCGATCGCGATTCCGGAGAACCGGTCCCCGGCGCAACAATCTCGGCCAACCCAACCGTTACGGAACCGTTCGTCTCAAGTGTTATCACCGACGATTTCGGCGCTTACGTCCTGCCCGCCCTTCCGGCGGACGGGTACGATCTGACCGTCGAAGCGCCCGGGTATCCCTCGTACACGGAACAGGTCAACCTCGCATCCGAGCTCGTATGGGAGGTGTTTCTCCGTGCAACGCCGGCATCAGTACAGGGCCGCGTAACCGGAGACGGGCCGGACGGAACCCGCATCCCCGGCGGGGCGAGCGTCCGGATAATAGGTCTCGATACGCCCGGAGCCGCCGCCCGCGCGATACCGGCCGCCGCCGTGGGCGAGGACGGCGGCTATGCGCTCGAAGGGCTGACGCCGGGCCGCTACCGTATCGAGGCGATCGCACCCGGGTACGCGGTCTCACAGGCGGCGATAGTCCTGCTTGCTGACCAGGACGTCGATCTGGATTTCAACCTCGAACTGAACGCTGCGTCATTGCGCGTCTCCCTGTCGTCGTCGACGTACCAGGGAATCGCCGTCGGCAACGTCGCCGTGCGCATCCAGGGCGCCGGTGGAACACCCGCTGCGGGCGTGTCGCTCAACGCCGTCACCGGCCCGGACGGAACCGCTGTGTTCGATGGGTTGCCGTCGGGCTTGTACGACGTCTGGACCCCGGCGCCGACCCTCACCTCCGGCAACGATCGCGCTGAGCTATACCCCCTGCAAAAAACGGTGCAGCTCGCGCCCGGGGAGTCGCACACGCTGTCGGCCGACCTCCCGGCGGTGCTGGGGGACATCCACGGGTTTGTGCGCGCAGGGGACGTGGCCGGACAAACCCGGATCGGAACAGCCCGACGCAACGCCTCGACCTCGTCGATCACCGACACCTATGAAGGTTTCCCGTACCTCCCGGTGCAACTGCCGGGCGCGCGTGTAACGGTCACATCGGCGCGCTTTGGCGGTATGCCGTTCTCTTCGCCCGCCACCGCAGTGACATCGGACAAACAGGGCAACTTCGTTCTTCCACTTCCCCCGGGCGGCTACTCGGTGCAGGTCACGGCCCCGGGCCATGCGACATTCACCACCGAAGTGACGATCGGTTCCGCTCCGCTGGCACGCGACTTCCGCCTGTCACCTGCAACGACCTCCGTAGTCGGCCGTATCGACGGGATGATGATCCAGGACATGACCCACCTGACCGACGCTGTGTTCGGGGTGTCTGGAGCCAGCGTGGTCCTGCAACGCGGTGACCTGGTGTTTGCGGCAGAGACCGACGAACGCGGCGTGTTCGTAATCGAAGGCCTGCCGCTGGACATCGAGGACGGTGTCATCTCCGACACCGATTACGAACTCCGCGTCACGCACACGGAATACTTTCCGTTGACCCAGGTCCTGACGCTGACGAGCGCCGAGGGCGTTCACCGTCTTGTGCGGGAATTTCCTGCGCTTGCCGCAGGCGGGTTCCTTGAAATATCAATTGCAGTGACGGACAAAAACGGCAACAAATCGGCTGCTATCGGCACGCTTGAGAGTATCCAGAACCTCCGAACCATGGACGTGTACGACGCCAGCTTCCTGTCCGGCGCAGAGTCGGTCGAGATCCCGAACCTTATTTCAATCCGCGCACGTCCCGGCCGGTACCGCGCCAGGATATGCCCCGGCACCCCGGGACTGCAGGGCTGCTTCGATCACTTCTGGACGAGCTCCGGCGGCGTTATTGACACGCTGGACCTGTCGTTCAACTGCGGGGACGGGCCGCGCCTTGTGAGGTGCAGTCTCGATGGCGGGATAAGCGCGGGACCGGCCGGCCACATCCAGGCCAGCGGATACATCTACAGCGCCTCCACCGGTGAGCCGTTACCTCAGGCGCGCGTGACCGTCGCGCTGAACGTGGTCACCGAGTACTGCGCGGAGACCTGCTCCGGCTTTGTCAGGGAGTTTTCCGCCACCGGGCCGACCAGCCCCAGCGGCCGCTATCAGATCGAGTTTCAGATCCCCGCCAGCAACGGAGGCGCCGACCTCACCGGGTGGTCCTGGGATGGCGGTGACCGGACGATCACCGTGACGAACGCTGGCTACGAGACAATTGTGGACACCGGTCCGGGCGGGCCGGTGCGCAGTTTCGATGGCTCCCAGGACTA
>JADFQR010000256.1 GCA_022561735.1 Chloroflexota bacterium
TTCGAGGCTCTCAAGATAGAGCGCTTGCGATGGTCGGCGACGCCCGTGAGGCACTCCGAGCATTGACGACAGCCGCACGCGAGGCTGGTGTCCGGCAGGACGCCGGGTACGTTGAAGAGGTCAGCTCGGCTCGTGGCTCCCGGCGGTGACCAGATGATCAGCCAGACGATTGAGGGAATACAAATGCGGATCGCCTGCCTCGGCATGATGCACGAGACGAACACCTTCCAGACCGTTCCCACGACGTACGAGGCGTTCGAGGGTTTTGAGCTGCTCAGAGGCGATGAGGTCACGGCGCGGCACGCCACGGCAAACTCCACCATCTCCGGGTTTTTCGAGGGCGCAGCACGCTTCGAGTTTGATCTCGTACCGTTACTTCACGCCTTCACCGGCCCGACCGGCACCATCACGAAAGACGCTTACGACCGGATCGTGGGCGAGATGATCGAGATGTTGAGGTCATCGGGTCCGTTCGACGGCGTGCTACTGGGGCAGCACGGGGCCGCCGTCTCCGAAGAGTTCCCGGACATGGATGGCGAGATCGCACGCCGCGTTCGCGAGGCTGTCGGCGCCAGCACGCCGGTCGTCATGTGCCTGGACCTGCACTCGAACATAACGCGCGCGATGATCGACAACGTTGACGCCACCGTCGTTTACCGGACCAACCCGCACCTTGACCCGAAAGAGCGCGCCGTTGAGGCGTCAGACATCCTGGTTCGGACCATCCTGGGCAAACTGCGCCCTGTCCAGTGGCTCGAACAGTTGCCGATGGTGATCAACATCTCGAAACAGGCGACCGAACTGGAGCCGATGAAGTCCGTGATGGACGACGTGCGTTCCGTGATGGAGCGGCCGGGGATCGTGTCTGCAAGTTGCGGTCAGGGCTACCCGTACGCCGATGTAATCGAGATGGGAGTTTCGTTCGTGGTGGTGGCAGATGGCGACGTTGATGCGGCGCGCGACGCTGCGCGATGGCTGGCCGGCCGTACCTGGGAGCGGCGGGCGCTGTTCGGGAACGACACGCCGACGCCGGCCGAGGCCCTGGCGGCTGCGATGAGCGCCCCGGAGGGCGATGGGCCGACGGTGATCATGGACATGGGTGACAACGTGGGCGGCGGCGGGTCGGCAGATTCCACGCACCTTCTGGCGGAAGCAAGGCGTCTGGGCACGGGTGGAATGTTGATGAGCCTGTTCGATCCTGAGGCGGTTCGGGAGTGTATCTCCGCCGGACCGGGCGCAGAGGTGACGCTGAAGGTCGGCGGCAAGACCGATACGCTCCACGGCGAGCCGATCGAGGTTACAGGCCGGGTGCGAGCGATCACGGACGGGCGTTTCGAGGAGCCGACGCCGATCCACGGCGGGTTCCGGTTCTTCGACTACGGCCCGACGGTGGCGCTGGACCTCGTTGCGACAGGCGGGATCGGCGATGGCGTCACGCTCCTGCTTCACACCGAGCGCGGCGTCGGCAACATGACCCGGGAGCAGATGTACTCGATCGGCATCTTCCCGGAACGCTACCGGATAGTGATCGCAAAGGGGGTGGTGTCTCCGCGCGCGGCGTACGAGCCGATCGCTCGCGAGATCATCCTGGCGAACACCCCGGGCGTCGCGAGCGCGGATCTCTCGACGTTCGACTTCCACCACCGGCGACGTCCGCTCTACCCGTTCGAGGAGGACGCGAAGTACTCGAACTCTCAGGCCGGATAGTGTCCGGCGACGGTCATTTCACGCGGCGCAGTTCGGTGGAACCGGCGTCAAACTCATAGCGCTCGCTCACGTTAAGCTCCAACTCGTATTTGGTTCCGACCGTGAACTCACCGGGAAGGGTGACGCGGACCTCGTAGGGTGTGAACTCCTCGGAACACTCCACCGCTGGATTTGTCTCCTCGATATTCGACACGTTGACGCGGATCAGCCTGCCGAACAGGCGGCCTCCTGAACGTGACTGAGCCACGGTTCCTCGCGTCATACACGTTGACTCAAGGCCCGTGCCCAGGATGAGGTCATACGCCGGCGGCGAGCTGGCGGTCAGTTCCAGCCTGATGTCCACAAGCGGCGCGTTGACGGACCGCTGCCCTTCTACCGGAGCGGCCTCCGTGGTCAGCGTGAGAGTGACGACCCCGTTCACGATGATGTTGTAATCGGTCTCTGGATCAAGCCCGACCAACTCAACCGTGCGCTCCTCGACCCCGTAAACGGCGTCGCAGATTACTCGCAGGTCAGATGGCACGGTGTTTCGGACCGCCACCGTCAATGTATTGCCGACGAGGTTCACGAGAGTGTTCTTGTACCTGGCGCACGAGTCTGGCAGTCCCGACACAATCCTGAGCCCGTATTCAGCCTCAGTTCCGGCAATGATGACAACCTCTGCCTCGTCTATCGGGGCAAAAACCTCGATACGCGGTGCGAACTCCGCGTCGGGCGGGGGGGCTTCACCACCGCAAGCGGCCGCCACAACGAACAACGCTGTGATCCCCAGGATCAACCTCATCCGAACGGCGCCTTTCATCCTGTGCAAACTCCTTCAGGAAACAACGAGTCCTCTTGAGCCCCGCTCGAGAACATTAACCGGGACATTGAATCATTAAGTCCGATGAATCGATAACGTTGCAGACGGCAATTTGGATTTATGCGCGCGGGCCGGAACGGCCGGTCTGGTTTGACGTGACGAAGAGTCGCTACATATACTCGCGAACAAGCAGATTTCGTAACGGCGATGACAGGGACTAGTAGTCCGGGTTACGGGAACG
>JADFQR010000257.1 GCA_022561735.1 Chloroflexota bacterium
AGATCGGACAAAAGCATGAAGATCACCGAGATCAAGACGTTCAAGATGCGGGGCGGCGGCCGCAACTGGTTGTTTGTGAAGGTGATGTCTGACGAGGGGGTCCACGGCTGGGGTGAGGCCACGCTGGAACGGCACGAGCGGGCGGTCGAGGAGTCGGTCCACGTGCTGGAAAAGGCGCTTGTGGGTCGTGATCCCACCGAGATCGAGCGCAACTGGCAGATCATGTATCGGCACTTCTTCTGGCGCGCCGGCGTGATCCTGGGGTCAGCTATGAGCGGCATCGACCAGGCGCTCTGGGATCTGACCGGCAAGGTGTACGGCCAGCCGGTCTACAAGCTCCTCGGCGGGCAGGTGCGTGACCGGGTGCGCGCTTACGGCCACTGGAAAGACCTGCGCCCGGACCCCGCGCTACAGGACCCATCCGCCGGGTTCACCGCCTACAAGACCGGCGGCTGGCAGGTAGGGGAGAGCTCATTCCGGGAGAAAGACGTCGTGGACGCCCTGCGCGAGAAGATCAGGGCGATGCGCGATGAACTTGGTCCGGACGCCGAGATCATGATCGACAACCACGGCCGCTCACGTCCACCCATCGCCATCAAGCAGATCGAGGCGGTGCAGGAGTTCGATGTCCTTTTCTTTGAAGAGCCAACGGCTCCCGACAACCTGGACACGCTGCAAACTCTTCGGGACGCCAACCTGCGGACGGACCTGGCGACAGGGGAGCGGCTGTTTTTCAGGTGGGGGTTCAAGGACCTGATCAACCGTCGCCTGGTCGATGTCGTCCAGCCGGACGTGTGCCACGCCGGGGGGATCTCCGAGTTGCGGCGCATCGCTGCGATGGCTGAGACCGAGTACATCAAGTTCGCCCCGCATAATCCTGCCGGGCCGATCTCCGTCGCCGCATCGCTTCACGTCTGCGCCGCCGCCCCCAACTTCCTGATCCTGGAGACGGCGCGCGACATGCCCTGGCATGACCTCGTTCAGAAGACCCCGCTGGTCCTCAAAGACGGCTACTTTGAGCTTCCGACCGCGCCGGGACTGGGCGTCGAGCTTGATGAGGACGTGATCGCCAGCCGACCGTACCCGGACTCGGAGTACAGCGGTGGCTCATGGGACGCACTGGACGGGGGCGTCGCGGACGTTTGAAGCGTGGCTAATCGTATAGATGCGGGGCTTGCGCCGAAGCGCTTCAACTGGAAGATGCGACCGGCGTTCTGCTGTCGTGTCGGTCGATGGGGTACGTGCTTCTCAGTGACTGTCTGACGGAGCAGGCCAGGCGTCTACGCGAGCGCTGGACTGGCGTTGTGCGGTTAACGCCAGCCGCCACAGGCCCGCGAGTGCGGTGCGCGCTGCGCTCGGTTACCGAGGGTTGGTCGGATAGGGCTTTGCCGACGGGGGTGTTGGCGGGAATCGGGTGTATCGGACTGCTGGTCGCGCGGTGCGGGTCCCTCCGCTTCGGTCGGGATGACCTGGGGGTTGCGGGCTGCCCTGCGGGTTCACATTGGAGCGCCGCGGGTTCCTTCGCGTAGCACGTCGCCGATTGCTTCGGTGTGTGTGGCGTCGTTGATCGATACCGGGAACCAGCCGTGACGGTTGAAGCGGAACCGGGATATCGACGTGTTGTTCAGGGCGAACCGGCCGACGAGGCTGTCGTTGAAGCCCATGATGTAGTGGAACAGGGCCTGGAGGGCGAGCCCATGACTGACGATCGCCACTGTTTGACGGCCCGGCTGTCCTACGAAGTCGTTGTTGAACAGCAGCTCGTCTTCAAACCAGTTGGAGAACCGGCGCTCCACCTCACGATGTGATTCTCCATCGCCGGGCTTGTACCACTTGCCGTTCTCTGCCATCAGCAACTTGATTTCCGGCGTGTGGACCTCGGATACCGGCTTGCCGCGCCACTCCGGCACCTGCCGCTCGATGATGTCTGCGGACTGTTCAAACGCCGTTCCTCCGATGCCCATTCCCCGCAGCATTCCCTGCGTGGTCTGGACCGCTCGAATCATGGAAGACGAGTAGATCCGGTCAAATGACCGGCCTTCCGCCGCGAGCCGCTTGCCGAGTGCAAGGGCTTGCTTGTGCCCGCGGTCGGTCATCGGGGCGTCAAAATTCACCCCGGCGGCGAGGCCGGGGGAGACGTTTGACTCGGATTCACCGTGACGTATGAAGTAGAAGTCAGCCTGGAAATCGGGATGGATCAAGATTTCTCCTGTTATTGATCGGCGGCGTTTCGGCGGCGGTCGCCCCTCGCTGGCGTCCAACGGGGCGAAACGGAGGCAATCGTACACGCGGCGCGCGCTGACAGTGCCACCAGTTGCGCTGTGCGTAGCCGCCCATCCGAGGCCGTCCGTAGCGGCATATGCCGTCCCCGGGATGTGCGGACGAAAGCCCGCACCTACGGGTGCCTTACGTCCGGCGGGACAGCCTTCGTACAGCGCTTACGAGTTTGCGGATGCCGTGTCCGTCCGTCATCGTGGCGTCCGGCGATGCGCCGTTCGTATCCCAGGCTACCGGCTCGATGGAGAGCACATGCGCGACCACGGCGGTGATGTTGTCTGTACCGCCCGCTGCGTTAGCGCGTTCCACCATCTCGGCGGCCGCCTGTTGCGGAGCAAGCGCCCCCAGTATCGAGCCGATCTCGGCGTCCGGGAGCAGTCCGTGCAGGCCGTCGCTGGACAGCAGGATAACGTACACT
>JADFQR010000258.1 GCA_022561735.1 Chloroflexota bacterium
CGGGTCCTCGGCATCGACCGGCTCAAACTCCGTCACATCAATCCCTGCCGCCTCGATCTCGCCGTCCCGCAGCCCGGCATGAAGGGCGACCGGGTCCACTATCGGCCCGCGTGCGCAGTTAATCAGAATGGCGGTTGACTTCATCTTCGCCAGCGCATCGCCATTAATCATGTGATGCGTCTCATCGGTCGCTGGCGTGTGGATCGTAATGTAGTCCGCCTGCGTGAGCAGCGTGTCCAGGTCCACCATTCGGACGCCGTACAGGTCGCCGACCGTCTGCGGCACGTACGGGTCGTACGAGATGATCTGCTCCGGGCCAAACCCCTTGATCCTCGTGGCAAACGCCCTGCCGATGTTGCCGAGGCCGATGATCCCGACGGTGTGCCCGGCGATCCGCCGCACGTTGCGCCGGTACTCGTTCATCTTTGCCGGGTTGTCGCCCCATCCGCCGGCCTTCGTGAACGGCCCGGTCTCAGGAATCAGGCGCGTGAGTGACAGCAACATCGCCATCGCGTGGTCCGCCACCTCTGTCGTGTTAGCGCCCGGCGTGTTGCACGCCAGGATACCGAGCTCCGTGGCCGCGTCCAGGTCGATCGAGTCCACGCCGACGCCCATCCGGCTGACGACCTTCAGCTTCGGGCAGGACTCCAGCACGTGCCGGTCGTGTAACGGCCAGATGCCGATCAGGGCGCCATCGGCGTCCCTGGTTGCCTCGATCAGCTCTTCAGTCGTCTGCGAATCGCTCTCCACCACCTCGAAACCGGCATCGGTGAGCAGCTTGAGTGGCGCCATTGAGCGGCCTGTGACAACGACCTTGAGGGTCATGAAGGGTCTCCGTGGATGAATGTGGTGAAGGACGAGGGGCAGCCGGACCGGCAGAGCCGCAAGTATCGCACCTGGATCTACGTTGCACGGTTGACGCGGGCCACTGTGGATAACTACCCTCATCAGGTAAAGGCTGTGACGGAGACGAGTAGTTCCGGTCATCCCGCTGAGCGAGCCCCGTACGGTGCGAGGGGGCGCAGGAACACGGAGCGAAAATCCCTCCCGAGCTTCCGGCCGAAAGGCGGCGGCGTGAGACGCCCTGCTGATTAGACCCGGACGGCATGCCGGCCGTTAGAGCGGCGACGGTTTTGGTCCAGATTGCGCGGCGTCGTTTGCCAGGCGCGAGACGTTGTCTAAAGGCCCATCAAACCGGCAGAGCGTCCCGATTTCATCGGGAAATGCAGGGTGGTACCGCGGTATCTCCGTTTTCGGAGCCCGTCCCTCGTTCGGGACGGGCTTTTTGTATTTTGAGAATTCGCAGGCCACCGGGAGCCAGTAAAAGAGATGACAACGACCGAGAAACCAGCCGGCGCCGATGCAGGCGACCGCTTTGAGCCAGTCGCCTCACGGGTCGACTTCGTGGCGCTTGAACACGACACGCTCCGCTGGTGGGACGAAAACGACGTAAGCACGCGCTACCGCGCGAAGAACGAGAAATCGGACAAACGCTTCTCGTTCATGGATGGCCCGATCACCGCCAACAACCCGATGGGCGTCCACCACGCCTGGGGACGGGCCTACAAGGACCTGTTCCTGCGCTTTCGCAACATGCAGGGCTACCGCCAGAGATTCCAGAACGGGTTCGACGGGCAGGGCCTCTGGGTGGAGGTGGAGGTCGAGAAAGAGCTCGGCTTCAAGTCCAAGCACGACATCGAGGACTACGGTATCGACAGGTTCGTCGAGGAGTGCAAGGCGCGCGTTCTGCATTTTGCGGACGTGATAACCGAGCAGTCAAAGCGGCTTGCGATGTGGATGGACTGGGACAACTCCTATCACACGATGTCGGACGAGAACAACTACACGATCTGGCAGTTCCTGAAGCGGTGCCATGAGCGCGGCTGGATCTACGAGGGTCGAGACACCATGCCCTGGTGTCCGCGCTGCGGGACGGGCCTGTCGCAGCACGAGATCGTCACGGAGGGATACCGGGAGATCACCCACAACTCCGTCTTCCTGAAGTTCCCGCTGTTTGACCGTGAGAAAGAGAGCCTGCTGGTCTGGACCACCACGCCGTGGACCCTGGCCGCAAACGTGGCCGCGGCGGTTCACCCGGAGCACACCTACCTCAAGGTCAGGAACAACGGTGAGATCCTGTACCTGGGCAAAGAGTTGCTCAAGGTACTGAACGGTGACTACGAAGTACTTGAAGAGTTGCCGGGATCGAAACTGGCAGGGCTTCGCTATCGCGGTCCGTTCGATGAGCTTCCAGCCCAGTCGGAAGCCCGTGAAGTACACCGCGTCCTGGAGTGGGGCGACGTTGGTGATAATGAAGGCACCGGCATCGTCCACATCGCCCCGGGGGCCGGCGCAGAGGACTTCGCGCTTGGCAAGGAGCATGAGCTGCCTGTCATCGCCCCTCTTAACGAGGATGGCGACTACGTTGACGGCTTCGACTGGTTGTCGGGCCGGAACGTCGCCGATGTGAACGATGACATCTTCAAAAGCCTGGAAGAGAAGGGTGTCCTGTACAGCGTCGTGCCGTACACGCACCGCTACCCGGTGTGCTGGCGCTGCAACACTGAGCTCGTGTTCCGCCTCGTTGACGAGTGGTACATCGCGATGGATGACCTGCGTCAGCCGATGAAGGACGCCACCAACCGCATGACCTGGGTGCCGTCGTTTGGGCTGGCCCGCGAGC
>JADFQR010000259.1 GCA_022561735.1 Chloroflexota bacterium
AAGAACCCCGTTCAGGTCCAGGTGATGCGTTCCCGGATGAACTCCTCGCGCTTGACGCCCGGGAGGGATTGGAGAAGCGGATTTGAGTACAGGGCCGTGCCCTGATCGCGGTCGCAGATGAATGCAGCGACCGGCATCAGGTCTACGGCGGCCTCTATCTCACGATCTGCCGATGACCGCGCGTCATCCTCCGCCTCTGTTTCACGTGTGTGCGGCTCCCACCGTTCGCCGGCCTCCCGAACGTTGTCACTCAAGCCCTTCTCGCTTCTCCCGAGATTTACCGGCTAGTTCCGGAAGCGTATGAGAAACTCGCCACCGGACACATCGGAGCCAACCTGAACGGGTACCCGTTGTTACTACGTTTTGAACCGCGGACGTCTCGCGTCCGGGCATCATTCACAGACAGTCAACCCGGTTCGGCGGCGAGTGTTTTTAGCTGGCGGCCTGTTGCGGCTCCGGCAGGTCATCCAGTCGTGACCACGGGATGATCGAGGCCTCGGCCGCCCGTCCCTGATCGGTGTTCCCGGTCCCGGAAAACGCGCCCGGCACGTAAAAACTGACGGTCGTCCCTTCTCCGACGGACGATGTGACAGTGATCTCGCCGCCGTGGAGTTCCACGATAGTTTGCGCGATGTGGAGTCCGACGCCGGTGCCGGACTCGGCTCGCGTATTCACATTGTCCGCCCTGAAGAACAGGGTGAACAGGGACTTGTGGTCTTCTTCTGAGATTCCGATCCCGCAATCAATCGTTGTGAAGTAGAGGCGATTCTTCCATCGGCGCGCCAGGACCGTGATCAGCGCATCGCGGGGCGAGTATTTCGAGGCATTGCTGAGCAGGTTCGTCAACACCTGCATCAGCCTGTTCCGGTCAGCACGAAGCCGCACTGGACGGCCTGGCGCGGAATGGACGATGGGTTGCGATTTTGCGTCAGCAATCGGGCGGAACCCTTCGACCACTTCCGTGATCAGCTCCCCAACGTCGAACTCGGTCATGTTGAGTTTCATGCCGCCGCGATCGATCTGGCTCAGGTCCAGAAGGTCACCGATGAGGTTTCCGAGGCGCCGGTTATTTCGTTGAATGACGGTCAGTTGTGACAGGTCCGTCTCGGTCATGCCGCCGCGCCTGTTTTTGAGCAGGATATCGGTGAACGCCGTGATGCTTGTCAGGGGTGTCTTGAGCTCATGCGACACCGTTGACAGGAACCGGCTGTTCGCCTCGTTCGTCCGCTGTAACTCACGGTTCTCATGGTCAAGCACGAGACTTCGTTCGCGTTCCTGGGCAAGGCGCATCGCCTGCCGGTGTTCGAGCGCGTTCTGGATTGCGGGAGTGAGGGAATGGGCGACGCGCTCCAGCATCTCGGTGCTGCGTTCGTCGTAAGCGTCCCCCGTGTCGCTGCGCAGCCTGATGTAGCCAAGGTGCCGGTCACGGCTCCCCAGCGGCACCGTGACAGCGGCGCGCAGCCGGCCGTCTGGATGCAGGCTTGTATCGTGGCCGCTCTGCCAGACCCAGGCCCCTCCAACGAACGGATCTCCCTTCGCCGGGGTTACGACGGCGCCGGAGCGAAAATCTTCATGGCGCTTGCCGCGCTCAAACGCCACGCGCAGCACCGCGTCATCGGCATCGAACAGGGTGATCGACATGCGGTCGTACGCCACGATGTCCCGGAGTGCGTCCGCCGCCCGGGCGAACACGCCGTCCAGGTCCAGGTCTTTGTTCGCCGCGAGCGCGATAGTCGCCAGCGTCCGCCGCTCGTCAGCCACACGTTTGAGGTCCCCGTAAAGACGGGCGTTCGCGATCGCTCCGGCGATCTGGTTAGCGATGCGCTGCGCCAGTTCCCCGTGACGGCGGGTGTAGACGCCGGGCGCGGCGCACTTCAGGTTGATGGTGCCGATAACGTCACCGTTTGAGATGAGCGGCGCCATCAATGTCGATCGCAGACCGGCTGCCTGGATCGCCTCCCTGGCTGATTCGTCATCGTTCATATCGGTCGTGACATCGTTGCGGTACTGGAATTGCCGCGTCCGCACCACCTCCTCGAACGGCGTCCCCTTGATGTCGTGGACCGTGCCCTCGCTCCAGCCCGGAACGTCGATGCCGTACACATATATGTCGGTCGCCGTTTCCCGTTCGAGATCAAGCGTGGTGACCACCAACCGTTCACACGGCACGACCTCGTTCACCCGGCGGGCGAACCCCTCGTACACCGCCCTGATGTCTAGCGAGGAGCTAATGATCCGGCCGATCTCGGCAAGGATGGCGTTCTCGTGAGCCGCACGGATTTCTGCGGTCCTCAGCAGTGCATTGGCGATGACGCCAGCGATCTGGCCGGCGACCGATTCCGCAAGTAAGACGTGACGTGGCGTGTATTCATGAGGGGTTTCCGAGAAAAAATGGAGTGCGCCGACACTGCGGCCACCAACGGACAGTGGGATCGCGAGAAAGGAACGCATACCCGCGTCGTACAACGGCGCCAACGAGGGGTAGTCGCGATGCACCTGCGCTCGGTCGTCGGCATGGAGAAGCGATATCTCGTGGGTGCGCGTTACCTCGCCGACCATTGAGTTTTTTATGGGCAGGCGCTGGCCCTGCTCAGTTCCCGGCGTCTGGGAGCCGGAACAGTGGAGGATGACGAATCTCTCTCCGTCGCCCTCCAGAGCTGTCACATCCACGCGATCGGC
>JADFQR010000260.1 GCA_022561735.1 Chloroflexota bacterium
TCGGGGATAAGGAGGCGAACGCCGTCCACGTGAACAACGTCGAGACGGTACTGGCGAAGGAGACCAATATTCCGTTGGACGACGCCAGCGTTGACATCGCTCTCATGGCCAACGTGCTGCACGAGGCGACCTCACCGACGCGGCTGCTTCGGGACGTCTCTCGCATCGTCAAAAAGGGCGGATGGATCGCCATCATGGAGTGGCGGAAAGTGGAGATGGAGACAGGTCCTCCGGTCAGCGAACGGATCGCGCAGAAGGACGTCGAAAAACTCCTCACCAAACTGGAACTGTCGATCAAGGCCAGGCGATTGATCGGGGACACCAGGTATCTGCTTCTGATCGAAAAGTAGGGCGGAGTGCTCGCCCACCGCATAATCCCGTGCCTGGATATAGATCGCGGCCGGGTTGTCAAAGGCGTCAGCTTCGTCGATCTCCGTGACGCCGGTGATCCCGCCGAGCTGGCGCGCTTTTACAACGAGGCCGGTGCGGACGAGCTCATCTTCCTGGACATCACCGCCAGTTCAGACGACCGCGCCACCATGATCGACGTTGTGCGACGGGTTTCGTCCGAGGTGTTCATCCCGCTGACGGTCGGTGGGGGGCTGAGATCTGTCGGCGACATCCGCCGCATGCTGGAGGCGGGCGCGGACAAGGTCTCGCTGAACACCGCTGCGATCAACCGTCCTGAACTTATCCGGGAAGCGGCCGCAGAGTTCGGCTCCCAGTGCATCGTGCTCGCCATAGACGCCAGGCGTATCGAGCGCGCCGCCCAACCGGACGAAGGGGCGCTGGATGGCGTATCGGGCCTGGACGCTAAATCTCGCTGGGGTGTATTCACGCACGGCGGGCGCAACCAGACGTCGCTTGATGCCGTGAAGTGGGCGCACCACGGAGCTGAACTGGGCGCAGGCGAGATCCTGATCACCAGCATGGACACGGACGGCCAGAAGTCCGGGTACGACCTGGAGCTGCTGCGCGCCATCTCGGACGCCGTCACGATACCCGTAATCGCCAGCGGCGGCGCCGGGAACCTGGAACATATGTACGACGCGCTCCACGAAGGCCGCGCAGACGCCGTGCTCGCCGCGAGCATCTTCCATTTCGGCGAGTACACCGTGTCAGAAGCCAAGCGATACCTGGCGGACCGCGGGCTTCCCGTGCGCCCGCCGGTCGTCCCGGTCACATCAGGGGACGAAGGCGTCGCCTGACCCCAGAAACCTCCTACCACGATCTGATTAACCACAGGCGCGCTATGCTGCGCCGCCGCGCAGAAAGAACCGCTATCCCATATGAAAAATCCGCGGACGCCCGACGTCGTCATGTTCGACGTTTACGACACGCTGTTCTTGAACGACCCTGAGGACTGGAAACGAGTCTTTCAGCAGATTGCTGAGGAGCAGGGGCTGGATATCCAGGGCCCTGACCTGTGGTCCAGGTGGAAGAAGTTCGAGGTCGAATTTCGCACCTGGCGCACGAATATGGACGACCCCGACAGCTCGCCGCCGTTCAAGAGTTACGAGTCGGCATGGCGCGAGTGCTTCGAGAAGGTGTTCGAGCAGGGCGGTATTCCGGGAAACGCCGCCAACGCAGCACGCCGTTCGGTGACCCACATGGCCCACCGCAATCCGTTTCCGGAGACGATCCGGGCGTTGTCGGAACTCAGCAGCCGCGTACCTCTGGGCGTGTTCTCAAACGCCGATGACGCGTTCTTGCGGCCCATGCTGGACGAGCACGGCCTGACCTCGAAATTCGAAGTGATCGAATCTTCGGAGTCGGCAAAGGTGTACAAACCGCACCCCGGGGCGTTCCGGCACATGTTTGAAGCGATGCAGGTGGAGCCAAACCGCGTCTGGTACGTTGGCGATCACCTGTACGACGATGTACGCGGAGGTTCGGAGGCTGGGGTGACCACGATCTGGATAAATCGCAACGGCGCGAAACCGGGTCCGGATGACACCCGTCCGACGCGTGAGATCAGAGATCTCATGGAGATCGTGGCCCTGTTTGACAGGTCGGTTTAACTGCCCGGCAAGTCACGGCTCAGATGCCCACGACCCTGTTTCGGGGAGGCAGGATTTCCTTCTGAAGCGCGCCCGGCGGAAACCCGGCGTCGTGCCACTGTCCTGAATCCGAAGCGAACGAACCCGTTACTTCAACACACCGGGGCCGGGGTATCAGGCAACACGTCCCCGGGCGGGCCGATACTCTCGCTTGTGGTTCTGTCATGAACAGCCCACATGAGCACGCGGACCGGGAGCGGCCGGCGTTGTTTACGGCTACGCTTTCGAGAGGCGAAAAGTCAGAAACGATGGTCCCGGGCGGGGATGTCAGACAGGAAACTAAATGGCGGCGACACTGACCTTTGACGACCGGGGCCTTATTCCGGCCATCGTGCAGGATGTCCGGGATGGCCGGGTGTTGACCCTGGCGTACATGAACGCCGAAGCGTTGCGGCTAACCGTTGAGGGCCCGGATGTCTGGTTCTACAGCCGCAGCCGGCAGGAACTGTGGCACAAGGGTGAGACCTCCGGAAATTACCTGCGGGTGCGGTCCGTAACGCTGGACTGCGATGGAGACGCCGTGGTCGTCGGGGTTGAGCCGGTGGGCCCCGCCTGCCACACGGGTGAGGACAGTTGTTTCCACACCACTCTTGGC
>JADFQR010000261.1 GCA_022561735.1 Chloroflexota bacterium
GATTGAGGTGAGGGAGAAGTCCCCCATCTGCGGCAGCGTTGGATGGTGTCTTCTGAGACAGGCTCAACGATCCGTCCGCCCCTCTCCTTCCGTGGAAAGACCAGGGAACGGGCCGCGCGTTCAAGCTTTTGTGACGCCCGACGCCCGGGGTCGAACGTCCTAACGCGGGATGATCGGTAATATCAGCCGGGAAGGCCGGGCGGCGTCGTGGAACACGGTCTGATGGGCGACACGGAACTCCGTGTCAGACCAGAAATCCCGGCCGGTGTTGTGGTTGCGGTCGAAGTTCGGGAAGTCGGAGCTGGACACGTCCAGCCTGATCCTGTGGCCGGGCAGGAACACGTTGCCGGTCGGGTTGAGCTTGATGGTGTACTCGTACTCCTGGCCGGGCGTGATAAGGCTCGGATCGTCGTACCCGTCCCGGTAGCGCGCCCTCAAGATGCCGTAAGTCAGGTTCACGGCGAGGCCGTCCGGGTGGACGTCGATCAGCTTCGCCGTCCAGTCGGTGTCGGGCGCGCTTGAAGACGCGAACAACTTCAGAACCACCGGACCGGTCACCTCTATCGCCTCTTCAAGCGGCTCGGTCTGGAACACCAGGATGTCCCTGCGGTGTGCGAGCGGCGCCTGGTCGCGCGCAGCGGCCTGGGCGTCCAGCCCCATCAGGCTCATCACCGGGTCCGCCGGGTCGTAATCGTACGTGTCCGACGCCCCGTCCGCAGACGGTTGATCTGTGGTCAACGCCCCGTCACCGAAGGCCGTGTTCGCGCTGCCTTCTGAGGCCAGGAAATAATCGGTGTAGCGCGTGCGGGCGAGCGGCCATTCGTTCTCCCAGCGCCAGCGGTTCTCGCCCATCACGAAAAGCCGGACCGGGGGTTCGTCCTCCAGCCCGTTGTACTCGCCCTTGAACTGCCAGTCGTACCAGCGGGCGATCAACTCCTCGTACGGCCAGTCGGCGTCCGGGCCCATGTCGAGCGGCCCCTGCTCGCGGCCGAAGCTGTCCGGCGAGTGGCCCCATGGTCCGATTACCAGGCGGTGCTGCTCGCGCGTCTCCGCCGATCCGTCCCTTACCACGCCGGTGAAGTTGTCGATTGTGCCGATGATGCGGTCCCACCAGCCGGTGACCTGGCATGTCGGGACGGTGACCTTTGACCACACGTCCTTGAAGTTCCAGAAGTCGATGTTCTGCTCGCGCAGGTAGGTCTTGAGTTGCGGGGTGAGGGTCGAGAACAGGTCGTCCGGGAGATCGTCGAACGGCACGAACCAGGTCCATTTGCCGCGCTCCACCTCGCGCCACCAGTCCGCCGCCTCGAGCCAGCTCTGCGGCCCGGACTTGTCCCCGGCGCGGGCGCGGGCGTCGACCGCCATCTGGTAGGTCCACTCAAGCCGGCGGCCGGTCTCGAAGACGCCGAAGTTCAGGTCCATCAGGTTGGGCGACATGCCGCCGGCAAACACGGCGGTCAGGGAGGGCGGCGCCTCGCCGAGCAGCCGCCAGATGCACCACGATGGGTACGAGTGCCCCCAGGTGCCGATCTGTCCATCGCACCAGGGCTGTTTCGCGGCCCACTCGACGGCGTCGTAGCCATCCTCCGCTTCCTGCTGCACCGGAACGGCGGAGAACTGCCACTCAAACTTTCCGTCCGAGGCGTAACGGCCACGCAGGTCCTGCACCACGACGGTGTAGCCGCGCGGGGCAAGGGATCGGGCGACGCGCGTGTACTGGCCTCGGAGCTTGTCGTATGGCGTGCGGCAGAGGAGGACGGGGTACGGCTTGCCATCGTCCGGGCGGTACACGTCCGCACGCAGCACGACGCCGTCACGCGTGGTCATCTCTACGTTCTCGTCGACGGTGATGGTGAGGGGGCTGCCCTGACGCATGGAACTCATGTGCGAGTGCCTGTGTGTTTCCGGTTTGGAAGCATGCGGGTTAAGTGGCTTACAAACATAAGATTCCACGCCCGGACAGCGTTACCGGTCGCACTTGTTGCGTCCGCTTCCTGAGGCTCTCGAAGGACGGGCGCAGGGCGGATAGCCAGCCGCCCCTACGGTGTTGGCGGAAGGCCGGTGATTACACATCCAACGCCGTTTGCCGGCCGCGCCTGGCCCGTGGGGCCGGCTGATACTGCGGCAGCCCGCCGCGCGGCGGCATGTTGATCGTCTTGCCGTGCACGATGTCGCCTGCGGTAATGAGCTGAATCTTCGGGTACGACTTATCGCCCGCTATGGGCATGAACACGCCCGCTTCCGCGGCGGCGTCCACCATTGCCTTCGTTGGCTGATGCACAGTCACAAGCACGCCGATGGCGCCGCCCTGGCTTTCGACCGTCCCGATCAGGTCGCGGACGTGGGCCGGGCCGGTCGCGCCGCCCTTGACCGAGATGATCACCTGCCGCCACTCGATGGCGGATTTGCCAGATTTATCGGTTTTGGCCGGGTCTACGTCCGGGAATCCGACGACGCCGTCGACGCCCTGGTCTGCGCCCTTCCTGTTCTCGCCGCCGCGCGCAGTGCCGCCGAGCTTCGCCACGGCCCAGAACTGGAACTGGTACTTGTCACGTTCGGCGAGCGCAAGCGCGGCGGCTTCGTCGGCAGGCTCGCCATCCACCTCTATGCCCTTCTTGAAATCATCCGGGAAGGTG
>JADFQR010000023.1 GCA_022561735.1 Chloroflexota bacterium
TCCGATCCCGTTTTCCAGTGACACGCGTTTTGCTGCGAGTGCGCGCCGGCCGCTTCACGGAACGGCACAACACGTTTAGCGGCGGAGTTACGCCGCGACTGCATCGGAAGCAACCATTCGCCCACAGAGAATAACACGTCACCGGTTTCGTGCGTATATCAAACCCTCTCGGCGTCATGCTGGTGTCACGGGTTAGGATCGCGTGGTACAATCGGTATCGAGATTTGGTCTGTGGCGGAGTGTGGTTGAGTGGTAGATTGGACATCCCATCGATTTGCGTCCTGCGTGTTGCAGGCGGCGTTGAGCATGCTGCTGTTGGTCTGTTGCGGGACGGTTGCGGCGGGCGGCGAGCGGGATGTGCTGCGGCTTCTTTAGGTTTAGGCGCTGTGTCCGGTGCGCCCTGGGCCGGCTTCAGGTTCGGCGGCTCCAACCGCCGGGACTGGATCGTACCCGCCTTCATGCCCGGGATGACATCGTCCCAGACGTTTGAACGTCATGCGGATGCCTTTGATTACGCCGTGTTCGCGTACGGCGTCCTGAGCGTAGACGGAACACGTTGGCTCGTACAGGCACTGAGAGGACAGATACGGCGAAATTATTCTCTTGTATCCCTTCAGTAGCAGGATTACCGGTCGACGCATTTTCAGTCCGTTTCCCTTTTGACATTGCGCCGGGTCACCTTGTGTTCGGTAACCGGGCGGTGAGACTCCGTGCGCCGGTGGTAATTTTCAGCCGGGTCCGTGCCACCTGGCGTCGCCGCCTCCGGCAGTAGAACCCCCGCTCGCCGGGCCAGTCGGGTGACCGACGATAACAACATATGGTAGTCCGCTTTCGCCGCAGCCGGTCGCGCCGATACGACGATGTTATACCCGGCGGGGATCTCCAGCGATGTGAGGCACTCCCTCAATCTGCGCTTCACCCTGTTTCTCGTTACTGAGCCGCCCACCCGTTTGCTGACCGCCAATCCAAAACGGGTCGTATCACCGTCTGCCCGGACAACTCCAAATGCTATGAGACCGTCGCCGACCCGGCGCCCGTGTTTGCGGACGTTACCGAACTCCGCGCTCTTTTGAAGCCTGGCCGATCTGTGCATCAGCTATCCCACGCGATCCGCTGCATCGCAGGGATCAGACCGTAAGGCGAGTCCGTCCGCGTGCGCGCCGCCTACTCAGAACCCTGCGGCCGCCGACGGTTCTCATGCGCAACCTGAATCCGTGGACACGGAAGCGCCTTCTTTTTTTTGGCTGGTAAGTACGTTTGGGCATCGATCAGCTAACTCTCAATTTAACTCGAAGATTATATCCGGCCGGCCACACCATCGAAACCGGATTTCGTACCTGTTTTCTTGACGGCCTACGGCAGCGTTCCTAGAATCAGACGTAGGGACCCCGGTACAAATCGCCGGACGACAGCCCCTCAAATGTCAGGAGTGCGACGGATTTTATGGTTGCTAAGTCAAAGGATAACGGAAGCAACACGGAGTTGGTCGACCCTGACACGGTCGCCGAGGCGCTCCGGGACTACACCGCAACCATCGCCGACGAAGACCGGCCGGCCTCAAGCGCCGAACTCGGCAGGTTCGTCAAGTGGCTTGGCAACGATCGCTCACTGGGTTCCCTGGCTCCACCCGAGATCGGTGATTACAGTGACCACATCGGCGCGCACGGAACCGCACCGGACGCCGTGGATCGCCTGGCCGTGGTCAAACTTTTCCTGGCCTATCTGAGAAAGAAGGGCCACATCGACGTCAACCTGGCCCAGCATCTGCGGCTTCGTCGCGGCCGAGGTTCCGCCACCGGAGCACGGGCGGGCGGGCGGACGGGCGGAAAGGGCGTCCGGCTGACGAAATCCGGACACCAGCAGATGAAGAAACAACTGGCTAGCCTCCTGATCCAGCGAACCGGTTTTTCAGAGGACATTCGCAAGGCTGCCGCCGACAAGGACGTCAGGGAAAACGCCCCGTTAGAGGCGGCCCGTGAGGCTCACGGCATGGTCAGCCTGAAGATCGGCGAGATCGAAGAAACCCTCCGTGGCGCCGAGATCATCAACGAAAAGAACGGCGCTCGCGAAAAAGGCATAGTACGGCTGGGCGGGCGAGTCACCATCAAGGACCTCAGCACCGGCCGGGCCACCGCCTGCCAGCTTGTCCACCCGGACGAGGCCAATCCGCTTTCCGGCAAAATGTCCAGCGGCTCTCCAGTTGGCGGAGCGATCATCGGACGATCCGTCGGAGACACCGTCACGGTGGTGACGCCGGCCGGTTCCAAACAGTACGAGATCATGAAGGCAAGCTGACCGACCCTTGCCGAAGGTCTTCCCGAGGCGGTGGCCGGACCACCGCCCGCTATTGTGGAGGTCAAAATAGAAGCCGTTCGCGACCGCTCGATTCCGGCCGCAATGTGTACGCTCTCATTTGACTATCCTCGTGGCTGCTCATGGATAATCCGCGCTCATTCCACGCTGGCCACGCTGGCTGAACCCCTCCAAGACCATGCCTCCCAGCGCCCTGGAGGCGGACGGTAAGGATGCTGTCCGATCAGCCCCGGGGCCGGGTTTCATCTAACAGGCTGCTCGTCCGAAGCCGGCTTTACCCCGGTCCGGCGCGCCCGTTATCCCGGCGAACTTTCCGCTACCGGGCTGTCGTCGAACCGATCATTCTTGCATCGCTCCCAGGTCTGGCGACGCGACCAGCCAACAGACAGGAACAGGCGTGACTGACTCGATCTTGCTCTTTGGCGGCTTCGGCATCTTTGTGCTGGCCATGCTGACCCTTGACCTGCTGGTCTTTCACCGGAACGCCCACACCGTAAGCATCCGTGAAGCCGGCATCTGGTACGGCATCTGGGTGGGCATGGCGCTGATCTTTAACCTCGGCATCTTCGTGTGGATGGGGTCAGACAAGGGCACCGAGTTCCTCACCGCGTACGTGATCGAACTCTCCCTTAGCGTCGACAACATCTTCATCTTCCTGATCATCTTCTCGTTCTTCTCCGTGCCGCCCCAGTACCGGCACCGCGTGCTCTTCCTGGGGATCGTTGGCGCCATCGTCATGCGGGGGATATTCATCGTCTCCGGCGTCGCCCTGCTGGAGAGGTTCGAATGGGTGATATTCATATTCGGAGGCTTCCTCGTCCTGACCGGCGTCAGGCTGGCGCTGCGCAAGGAGGAGGAGACTGACCCGGACCGGAACCCGGTGATGCGGCTGGCCCGGCGCTTCTTGCCCGTTACCAAGGATTACGAGGGCCAGAAGTTCTTCATACGACGGCACGGAAAATTGATGGTCACGCCCCTCTTCATGGTGCTGATCGCGCTTGAGACGACCGACCTGGTCTTCGCTGTCGACTCTGTTCCCGCCGTACTGGCCATCAGCAGGGATCCGTTCATCGTCTGGACATCCAATATCTTCGCCATCCTGGGCTTGAGGGCCCTGTTCTTCCTGGTGGCCGGTATCCTCCCCTACTTCCGCTACCTCAAAGTCGGCCTCTCCCTGATACTGGTTTGCATCGGGGTCAAAATGCTTACCAGCGACATCTACCACATGCCCACCACCGTATCCCTGGGTACGGTGGCGGGAATACTGGCGGTGACCATGCTGGCCTCCTACGTGGTCAAACGACGGGAAGACACGACCGGGGTTACGCCGGGGGTTACGACGGGCGAGGAACCCGACCAGCCGTGACCGGCAGCGTGTGCGCTCCGACCCGCGCCGCGGCGATGGCACGCCCGCATCGCGGTTGTCGCAGGGACGCGAACGGAACTCCGGCGATGACCGGCCTGACATGAAAACGGGAGGAACTCGAACGCAATGACGACCAGTGCGCAAACCGACCTCGCCGACGAGCTCCGACGCGCCGTCCGGGGTGAGGTCCGGTTCGATAGTTATTCCCGTGCCCTTTACAGCCAGGACGCCAGCATCTACTCGATGGAGCCGGCCGGCGTGGTGCTGCCAAAGTCCGTTGAGGACGTGCAGGCCGTAATCGAGATCTGCCACCGGAACGGCGTCAAGGTGTTGAGCCGCGGCGGTGGCACCGGGCTGTCTGGCCAGACGGTGCAAGAAGGCGCCGTCGTCATCGACTACACCAAGTACATGCACGATGTGCTGGAGGTGAATCCCGAGGAACGCTGGGTGCGCGCCCAGCCCGGTATCACCCTGACCGAGCTCAACAGGCAGATCCGCTCTTACGGCCTGATGTTCACCCCGGACCCGAGTACGGCGAGCCGCGCGACCGTCGGCGGCGCTATGGGCAACAACTCCTGCGGCGCGCACTCGATCATCTACGGAAAGACTGTCGACCATGTGCTGGCGCAGGACGTGGTGCTCTCCGACGGCAGTCTCGCCAGTTTCGAGAGCGTATCCGGCGCCGGGCTGGAGGCAAAATTACGGACCGGCGGTCTTGAGGGCGAGATTTACCGCGCCGTGCGGGACGTGGCGGCACGTGCAGCGCCGCTTGTCGAAGAGCACTTCCCAAAGGTGCTGCGGCGCGTCGGCGGCTACAACCTGGACCTGGTAAACAACCTGGACGAGGTCAACCTGGCGCAGTTGATGGTCGGCTCCGAGGGCACCCTTGCCGCCGTCACTTCCGCACGCCTTAACCTGGTTCCGATCCCCGAATTCTCGGGACTCGCCATCCTGCACTTCAAGAGCCTGGACGAAGCGATGGAGGCCACGGTCGCGACGCTTGAGCACGATCCGTCAGCGGTTGAGCACATCGGCGCCATCATCATCACCCAGGCCCGCCGCCACATCAGCTTCTCCCGGAATCTCGGTTTCCTGCAGGGCGATCCCACGGACATCCTCGTTGTCGAGTTCAACGGGGAGTCGGAGGCGGAGATCGCCAGCAAGTTGGACCGGCTTGAGCAGGACATGGCCCGGAAAGAGTTGGGGTTCGCCATCACCCGCCTGCAGACGCAGGCCGACCAGGCGAAGGTGTGGTCGATGCGTGAGAACGGCCTCGGGTTGATGAACAACATCGAGGGAAGCGCCAAGCCGCTCCCGTTCGTAGAGGACACGGCGGTCGATCCGGCAAGGCTGCCCGAGTATGTGCGGCGGTTCCAGCAGATCATTCGTAACTCCGGGACAGAGGCCGGCTATTACGGCCACGCCTCCGTCGGATGCATGCACATCCGGCCGTTGATCGACATCAAGACCCGCGAGGGCATGGACCGGCTCTACAAGATCGCGTCCGAGGTGTCCGATCTCTTGAAGGAGTTCGGCGGCTCGATGACCGGCGAACACGGGGACGGGATCGTACGCGGGTACTGGTCAGAAAAGATGTTCGGTCCGGAGCTGGTTGAGAACTTCCGCGAGGTAAAGCGGGCGTTCGACCCGAAAGGGATCATGAACCCGGGCAAGGTGTTCGATACGCCCCACCTGCTGGACAACCTGCGGTTCAGTGACGAGTACAAGACGTTCGAGATCGAGACGCGCCTGGACTTCAGCCGTGAGGGCGGTTTCGCCGGCGCGATCGAGATGTGCAACGGGGTCGGCGCCTGCCGCAAACTCAACATGGGCGCCATGTGTCCGTCGTACATGGCCACCCGCGAGGAGGAGCACACAACGCGCGGCCGGGCAAATGTGCTGCGCGCCGCCATTTCAGGCAAGTTCCCGATAGATCAGCTCACATCCCGCCGCACGTTTGAGGTTCTGGACCTTTGCCTGGAGTGCAAGTCGTGCAAGGCGGAGTGCCCGTCCAACGTGGACATGGCCAAGATCAAGTACGAGTTCCTGTACCAGTACTACAAGACGCACCGCGTTCCGCTGCGTTCAAAACTGGTCGCAAATATCCACAAGATCAACGCCCAGACGGCGCCGGTGGCGCCCATCGTGAACGCCATAAACGGCAGCGCTCCGGTGCGCTGGTTACTGGACAAGGTGGTCGGGTTTTCGTCCGACCGGCCCGCTCCCAGGGTGGTCCGGAAGACGTTTCAGAAGTGGTTCTTCGCACGGCCCGCCAGTACGAGGAAGACGCCCCGCGGCCAGATTGTGCTGTTCCATGACACGTTCATGAACTTCAACTACCCGTCGATCGGGATCGCAGCGACCGATTTGCTGGAGGCGCTGGGGTTCGAGGTTATCGTGCTCAAAGACCGCAAGTGTTGCGGCCGTCCGATGATATCGAAGGGGTTTCTGGACATGGCCGGCGCCAACGCCCGGCACAATGTTGATCTGCTTTATCAGTACACACGGCGCGGGATAAAGATCGCCGGATGCGAATCGTCCTGCGTGATGACGATCAAGGACGAGTACCCGGATTTGCTCGGCGGCGATGAGAAGGCGCGGGCGGTGGCGGACAGCACGGTGATGCTTGAGGAAGTGATCGCCGAGTGCCTGGGCGACGACGGGCCACAGCTGGAGTTCACCGATCTGTCGAAGAAGGTCCAGTTCCTCGGCCACTGCCACCAGCGCGCCCTGACCGGACTTTCTTCCTCCATCAAGGCGCTCAACCTTCCACCAAACTACGAGGTGACAGATATTCCAGCCGGCTGCTGCGGAATGGCCGGGTCGTTCGGGTATGAGAAGGAGCATGTGGAGGTAGCGATGGCGGCCGGCGAGGAGCGGTTTTTCCCGCACGTCAGGAACAACCCCGACGCCGAGGTATGCGTCACGGGCGTGTCGTGCCGGGAACAGACTTTTTTCGGCACCGGTCGCAAGGCACGGCACCTTGTTGAGGTGCTGGCAGACGCGCTGAAGAAGTAGCGGGCGCCGGGAAAGATTCCGGGTCTGTGTCCGCCCGGGTCGCGTTGTGGCGTTGTGAACAGCGATCAACCTGCATGTCATCCCGAGCGAAGCCGAGGGACCTGCACCAACCGGCTCGTAGCCAGACCAAACCTGGAAGCGATGATCGCGGTCGTCTACGTACGGTTTTCTTGTGATCGAGAGTCCTGTCGCATTTCAACGTGCGTCAGCAAACGGCACTCGCCGATAGCCTACCTCGACAGATCGGCGTACCGCGTGCAACCGAAACGGGCGCGTAGGTAGTGATAAGACTCCACGATGATCAGCCTCACGGTAAAGGTCCCTCGGCTTCGCTCGGGATGACTGCGTGTTGGCGTTCCCGTGGCTTTCGGAGGACCGGCCGCTTGCGGGTGTCGGTTCCGCCCGGGTCGCGTTGTGGGCAGACAGCCTCGCGGTCAAGGTCCCACTGCTCCGCTCGGGATGACTTTGGTCAAGGTTCCCTGGCTTCGCCTGGGATGGTTGTTGGTGAGTGTCCGCGTGGCAGGATTCACGGACTCTGAAGCCTGTGAACGCGATACCGGGGCCTTGGCCTAACCTGGCGTTTCCATGTAGGATTCCGACCCACGACGGGGATTATTTATCGGCCCGAGGGGGAGGAGCGTCTCTTGGAGATCGCGTGGTTCGACGACGCGTGGTCACGCGACCCGGCAAAGGTGGGCGGCAAGGGCGCCAGCCTTGGCCGGCTTGCCAACGACTATTCGGTCCCCCCGGCCTTTAATCTCACGGTCGACGCCTTTGCCCGGTGGGGAGCAACACCGCGCGGCGTGAGCGCAAACGAACCGCCGCCCGATATGCTCGAAACCGTCGTGCGCGCCTACACCAAGCTCGGGGCGCTCTGCGAAAGTGACAACCCTGCTGTCGCTGTACGCTCATCGGCGGTTGACGAAGACGGCTCCGATAACTCGTTCGCAGGGCAGCACGACACGTTTCTGAACGTCAAAGGCGGGGAAGCTGTAGCACGCGCCGTCCTGCGTTGCTGGGCCTCACTCAACTCTGAGGTTGCGCTCGATTACCGTCGCCAGGGCGGGCTAGCCCTTGAGGGTTTGCAGATGGCGGTCGTGGTGCAGCAGATGATCCCGGCGGACATCTCCGGAGTGGCGTTCAGCGCCAACCCGGTTACCCGCGCGCTCGGCGAGGTGGTGATCAACTCCAGCTGGGGGTTGGGAGAAAGCGTGGTCAGCGGGACGGTCACACCTGACACCTACATAGTCGAAAAATCCGGCAGCCGTGTGGTCTCGTCCCAGATCGCAAACAAGGCTCGGATGACGGTCTCGAAGGGTGAAGGCGCAGAAGAAGTGGACGTTCCCCGGATCATGCGGGAACAGCCATCGATGACGGACGATCAGGCGCGCGAGATCGCGCGGCTCGCTGCATCCCTGGAACGCGACGAGGGTCACCCAGTCGACATCGAGTGGGCAATATTCAAGGACACGCTTTACCTGCTCCAGTGCAGGCCGATAACGACGCTCGGCTGAAGCCGGGACCGGCACACACGACACGTTTCGAAGTTACGCATCAATTGGGAGGATCATCAGATAAACGGCCGAACAACACCCGGAACCGACTCCGATTCCGGTCTCCCCGGATTTTCCGATCACATGGGCTGACCCGGGAGATGCTGGATTGCCCTTGATGCAGGACCGGCAACACGCGCCGAGTCCTGTCATGCCGCTATCAGGGTGGGTATGTGAGAACTACTGGGGTCCGTGAGCGCGCCGGCGCCCCTGGAAGTGAGGGTCACAGAGTCCCGTCACAAGGTGAAAACAGATCAGAACTCCGGCGAAATTCGAGTTCAGAATCCCGACTGACAAAATAATTTAAGGGGGGTAAATCGATGTCCGAACAGCACCCGGAGCCGAAGCCGTTTCCCATCTCGCCAGACTTCCCGATCACCTGGGCGAATCCCGAGGATGCGAATCTGCCGTGGATGCACGACCGTCAACACGCGCCCGGTCCGATAACACCGCTCTCCGGGTGGGTTTGCGAAAACTACTGGGGCAAAGGATCGAGCGCGGGTCTCGCCGCCGCCGGCCAGCCGATCGGCATACGTATAGCGCATATCAACACTTACTACTACAACTCCATTTTCCCGACCATCCCGCCGGAACAGATGGCGGAGGCGGGCCGGCGTGCAGAAGAGATGTTGAAGCAAGCAATCCCAACGTTTGCCAAACGCTGGGATGAAGAGTGGCTGCCAGAGCTCCAGGGCTACCACAAGACGTGGGACGTTTTTGACCTCTCCGGCGCGTCCGTCGATGAACTGCTCGCCCATCTCGACTGGTCGCTCGATACGTATGCGCGACTGTGGGATATCCACTTTGAGGTGGCGATCCCGTTCCTGGTCGCACCGAGCATGTTCCATGACCTGTACCAGGATGTATTCGGGGAGGCTGAATCCCTTCACTCCTACAAACTGTTGCAGGGGATCGAGAATTTCAGCTTCGTCGCCGGCCGGGAACTCTGGTCGCTCAGCCAGAAAGCGAATACCGAAGCGGTGCGCTCTGTCATCCTCGACACGCCGACTTCCGGGGTCGTAGCGGCTCTCGAGACGGCATCGGGCGGTGGGGAGTTCCTCGGGTACCTGCGGTCCTACCTCGGCGATTTTGGCACGCGATCCGACACGATTGTTGAACTGGCCGATCCAAGCTGGATCGAGGACCCGACGATCGCAATCGAAAACCTCAAGCATTACCTGTCCGAAGGGGCTCAGGATCCTGCCCAGAACTGGAATCAGCTGATAGCAGAACGCGAGCATTTTGTCGCCGAAGCGCGACAGAAACTCGCCGGGTACCCGGAAGCGGTGCGCGGGCAGTTCGAGATGTTCATGACAGCGGGCCAGGATGGTCACCGTATCCAGGAAGACCACAACTGGTGGATAGACCAGAAAGGTAACCACCAGGTACGGCACGTGTTCCTGGAGTTCGGCCGGCGTCTCGCAGCAGCGGGCGTGATCACCGAGCGAGACGATGTTTTCTACCTGACCGGTGACGAGATCAAAGACGCCATCATCGCTGAGTCTCCGGCCAGCTTCGCAAGCGCCGTCACGGACCGCAAGGCCGAGATGGAACGATGGAGCAAGGTGCCGGCGCCGCCGATGATCGGGACCGACTACGGCCCGCCACCGGACAACCCGGTTACCCGCGCCATCGGCCGCTTCTTCGGCGGCCCGCCGCCCACCCCGGACCCGGAACGACCTGACATCATCAAGGGCAATCCGGGGTCTCCGGGAACGGTGACGGGTACGGCGCGCGTCATCATCAAGCTCAGGGACGCCGGACGGCTCAGCAGGGGCGAAATCCTGGTGACCGCGACCACCGCTCCACCGTGGACGCCTTTGTTCGCCACCGCCGGGGGAATCGTGACCGACACCGGCGGCCCGCTCAGCCACTGCGCCATCGTCGCCCGTGAGTACGGGTTGCCGGCGGTGGTGGGCAGCGGCATGGCGACGGCCGTA
>JADFQR010000262.1 GCA_022561735.1 Chloroflexota bacterium
CCCGACGCCCGAGATAGCGCCGGAAGAGTTGCCCGACAACGTCAAGGTGATGGCCACCGGCCGTTCCGATTACCCGAACCAGATCAACAACTCCCTCGGCTTCCCCGGGTTGTTCCGCGGGATATTTGATGTACGGGCCTCCGAGATCAATGACGAGATGAAACTTGCAGCGGCGCGCGCGCTGGCTTCCGTCATCCCTGAAGAGAGCCTGGGGCCGGACTTCGTGATCCCAAGCGTGTTCGACGCCAACGTAGTCATCCGCGTAGCAGCGGCGACAGCACAGGCGGCTATCGACAGCGGCGTCGCCCGGCGCACGAGTCGATCAGACGACGACGCGAGTTACGCCAGTTTTCGCCAACGGTAAGGTTTCGGCTACGCTTTGGGTCTTACCCGGCCCTAAAGCATCTGCTGCGACCCCAATGCGTTTCTCAAAACGTTCCCGGAAACGGCGCTCGACAGCGCTCAAAGGAAATCGATCTTGAGCGGTCGCGGCTCATCGCCGGGCGCGCCGGATGTGGTGGTAGTCGGCGGCGGTGTCGTCGGTTGCGCCACGGCGTACTTCCTGGCGCGTGACGGCTACTCCGTGACGTTGATCGAGCGGGATGCGATCGCGAGCCACGCCTCCGGGTTTGCTTACGGCGGGTTGTCGCCCATCATGGGCCTGATCGAGGACGACCCGGTGCTGTCGCTGTCGGAAGCCGCAGATGCAATCCACACCGAGCTTGCGCAGCGATTGCCCGCCGAGAGCGGGGTCGAGTACGAGTACCGCAGAAAGACGTCGCTCACCCTCGCGTGCTCCCGGATCGAGGTGGACGAGCTGCGGCGGGCGTACGACTGGCTCAAACAGCACTACGACGGCGAGGTCGCCTGGCACGACGAGGGTTCGGTGAGGGCCGTGGAGCCGCGCGTCGGACCGTCCGTGATCGCCGGTCTATTTGCGGATCGCGCCAGTGAGGTTGAGCCGTACCGGTTCACGCTGGCGCTCTGGCAGGCCGCAGAACGCTCGGGCGCTACGATGCGCAACGTGACGATGACGGGTGTGGTCCGCAAGGGCGGCAACGTCTGCGGCGTGCGACTGGAGTCCGGCGAGGAGATCATGACCGGCGCCCTTGTGCTGGCGGCCGGACCGTGGATGGGCAAGGCTACTGAATGGCTTGGGATCGACATCCCTATTTCCCCACTCAAGGGCCAGATTCTCAGGCTGCGAGCGCCGGGCGAGCCGCTGGCGGTGTCGCTATCCTGGTCGCACAACTACGCCACGACAAAGCCGGACGGGCTGGTCTGGTGTGGAACGACCGAGGAGCACGTCGGGTTCGATGAGACGCCGACGCCGTACGGACGGGACACGATAATGGCGTCGATCGTGGAGGTGCTGCCTTATATGGCGGACGCCGAGCTGGTGCAGCAGACGGCCTGCCTGCGGCCGATCGCCCCGGACGGGTTGCCGGTGATCGGCCCGGCCCCCGGAAACGCGGGTGTGTTCATCGCATCCGGTTCCGGACGAAAGGGCATATTCCTGGGACCGGCGATGGGCCGCACCATCGCCGAGATGGTGGCGGGGAAGGAACCGTCCGTGGATGTGTCCGGGTTGTCACCCGGGCGGTTCGCGAGCATCCGGTGAGACGATTGCTACGGCGCTTCCGGCGCGCGTCTCCAGGCCCGAGACCCGAGCAGGGCATCCTTCAACTGGATCTGGACGACGTCGTTGGTCCCCTCTCCCGGCGGGAGAGGGTGAGGGTGAGGGAGAAGTCTGGTGTAGAACCAGATTCTCCGGTAGTGACAGAATTGGCTCCTGAAGACGGCAGTATTCCGGATGACTCAAGCCTGTCGCGCGCCGTCGATGCACCGGAGCGCATGGTTGAGCTGAACGGACTTGTCCACGACGCGGTCAGCCGGCACGAGCCGGGCATGGAGCCGCTGTCGCCGATCCGCGTTTCCCGGCGGATGACGAGAACGCTGGGCAGTTACCGGCCGGATCGTCGCCAGATCGCACTCAGTTCAAGGCTTCTTGCGTTTGGCGAGGAGGAGCATGTGACAACTGTGCTCCTTCACGAAACGGCGCACGCCATAACGCACCACCGGGACAAGAAGGCGAGTTCCCACGGCCGGCTATTCAAGTCGGTGTGCCGGGAGCTTGGGATCGAGCCTCGACGGTTCGTTGATGTGCCGGTCCAGGTGTGGTCGTCTCGACAGCGCTACGTATTCACCTGCTCCGCCTGCGGGACGGCGCTCATGCGAAAGCGGCTGGTACGGATAGCTCGTTGTGCCTGCGGGGTTCGGCTGGAGGTGAAACGCGCCGCACGGGTAGCGGTGGATGACGGAGGACGCGTGGTGCGCGTGGAGGGGTACGCGTCTCCGCGGAGACGGTAGCGGGTTGGGTGGCCGCCTCATGCGCCCCCTCACCCCGACCCTCTCCCGCGGTGGGGAGAGGGGGCAAAGTGATCCGGCAGCCGGCGTTACGCAATACGCCCGCACCCCTCCTTCCACCACACAGCGTCCTGAGGCTCTCGAAGGACCGGCGTCAGCGAACCCGTTTGTTATACGGACAAACTACGATCGAGTGCCGTTCCCCCCTCACCCCAACCCTCTCCCGCGGTGGGGAGAGGGGG
>JADFQR010000263.1 GCA_022561735.1 Chloroflexota bacterium
GCCGCCGTCGTATACGACCGGCTGTCCGATCCGGGACTGCTCGCCCGGGCGCGTCCGGACGCCGAGATGTTTAACGCAGGCAAGGGCCCCGGCGACGTGCGAATGACCCAGGACGAGATAAACGCCCTGCTGGTTGAGCTGTCTTCCGGCGGAAAGTCTGTGTGCCGTCTAAAGGGCGGAGACCCGTTCGTATTCGGCCGCGGCGGTGAGGAGGCGCTGGCGCTCTCCCGCGCCGGTTTGCCGTTCGAGATCGTCCCCGGGGTTACGTCCGCTGTGGCGGCGGCGGCCTACGCCGGGATACCGGTCACGCACCGTGGGGTTGCGACCTCGTTCACCGTAATCACCGGCAGCGAAGACCCGTCAAAGCCTGACTCGCAACTTGACTGGGACGCGATTGCGGGCCTGCCCGGAACCCTGATCTTCCTGATGGGCTGGCAGGCTTTGCCCTCGATCACGCGAGAGTTGATCTCACGGGGCGCATCTCCGGACCGCCCGGCCGCACTGGTCCAGTGGGGCACTACTCCTAAACAGCGATGCGCCACCGGAACGCTGGAGAACATCGCCGAGGTTGGCCGCGCCGCCGGTCTGGGCTCACCCGTCGCGGTCATCATCGGCGACGTTGTCGGGCTTCGCGAGAGCATCGCATGGTTCGACAACCGTCCGTTGTTCGGCAAGCGTGTCCTCGTCACGAGAACCCGCTCACAGGCCTCCCGGCTCCGGGCCAGCCTTGAGGACGCCGGCGCGTGGTGCGTGGAGTTCCCGGCCATCAGCATCGTGCCGGTAAGCGATCCCTCCCGGATCGACCAGGCGCTCAATCGACTGAAGGAATACGACTGGGTCACGATCTCAAGCAGCAACGGCGCCCGCGGCCTGCGCGCCCGGATGGACGCACTCGGGCTGGACGGGCGCGCCTTCGCCGGCGTGAAGGTCGCAGCCGTTGGACCGGCGACCGGCGTGACCGTGCGGCAGGAGCTCGGCGTCGCGCCGGACCTTGTGCCGGAGGAGTACGTCTCAGACGCCGTGCTCAGGGAAATGGACGCCATGGGCATGGACGGCAAGCGCGTGCTCGTCATCGGGTCTGACATCGGCCGGGACATACTGCCGGACGGCCTGCTGGCGCTCGGCGCGAAAGTGGATCGCATCGTCGGATATGAGACGAAAGCTCCCGGGGACTCGGGCGAGCAGGTGCGCGCCGCCTTCGCCGACCCGGGCATAGACATCACGACCTTCACCAGTTCGTCGGGCGTAGACAACCTGGTCGATCTGACCGGCGGACCGGAACTTATCAACGGGACGGTGATCGCGTGCATGGGTCCGATCACGGCGGAACGCGCCCGTGAGCGGGGGCTTAGAGTGGACGTGGTTGCGCCGGAGCGGACGATGAGTTCACTGGCGGGGGCGATCGCCGATCACTTCGCGAACGGAGATTCAGATGGCTGAAAACGGGTTGCCGCCCTTCGCCCGGTATCGCCGGCTGCGCTCCTTCGCCGGGTTGCGCCGGCTCGTGGGAGAAACACGCGTAAGCGTGGACGACTTCATCTACCCGCTGTTCATCACCGCGGGCGAGAACATCAAGAGCGAAATCCCGCCCATGCCCGGCTGCTACCAGATGTCGGTCGACCGGCTCAGCGAGGAGCTGGACGAGATAGAAACCCTCGGCATACCGGGCGTCCTGCTGTTCGGGCTGCCGGCCCGGAAAGACGCCGTCGGATCGGACGCGTACGCCGACGACGGGATCGTTCAACAGGCGATTAGAGAGGCGAAACGGACCCACCCTGAGCTGGCCGTAATCACGGACGTGTGCCTGTGCGAGTACACGGACCACGGCCACTGCGGCATCGTCCGCGAGGATGGGTCGGTGGATAACGACGCTACCCTGGAACTCCTGGCGGCGGAGGCGGTGTCACACGCCCGGGCCGGGGCGGACCTGGTCGCGCCGTCGGCGATGATGGACGGCCAGATCGCGGCGCTCCGTGCCGGGTTGGACGACGCCGGGTTCGTAAACATGCCGATCATGGCCTACGCCGCCAAGTACTCTTCAGCGCTGTTCGGCCCGTTCCGCGTGGCTGCGGATTCAAGCCCGGAGTTCGGGGACCGCCGGAGTTACCAGATGGACCCGGGCAACGGTCGCGAGGCGATGCTGGAGGTTCAGTCGGACATAGACCAGGGCGCCGATATCGTGATGGTAAAGCCGGCGCTCGCGTACCTGGACGTGATCCGGGAAACGAGACGCATGACGGACCTGCCGGTAGCGGCGTACAACGTAAGCGGCGAGTACGCCATGGTGAAGGCAGCGGCGGCGAACGAATGGCTTGACGGCCGCCGTGTGGCACTGGAGATTCTCGGCTCGATAAAACGGGCCGGCGCAGACATCATCATCACGTATCACGCCAAGGAAGCAGCCCGCTGGCTGGCGTGACCGGGGACGTGTGAACGTGTGGTGATCGGCGTACATTGGGGTTGCTGCCGCGGCTCATCGTGATGTGCCGAAAGGGGTAACGATGCCATGGCTGACGAAAAGACGATCACAGTCCTCGGTGGCGGCGTTGGAGGCCTGGTCACCGCCCGGGAGCTGCGCAAACGGTTGGGGCAGGGATTCTCGGTCGTGG
>JADFQR010000024.1 GCA_022561735.1 Chloroflexota bacterium
GAAGGGGTGATCACCCGTTCTCCGGACCGGAACGTGTTCCCTCCGAAGGCCCATCCGAGACCGGCCAATCCTCTTCAACGACGGGAGCTCAGCGCGCTGCTCCGGGCGTGCTCGGGAAGTGGATTCGCCGACCTACGCGACATGGCGTTGTTTCGGATTTTCATGGCGACCGGGGCCAGGCGTTCAGAGGTGGTCGGTTTGAGGGTCGACCCCGATGACAACGGGCGCGGTGCCCTCGACCTTGCGGGAGGTGTGGTTGAGCTGCGCGATCGATATGGGCGCACGCGCAGGTGCGCCCTGGACCCGCACACGGTACGGACTCTTGCACGGTATCTCGTGGTTCGGGCGGCACACCACAAGTCCGGCCTCTCGAATCTGTGGATAACAAAGCACTGCGGACTGACAACGGGCGGGATACACGAAATTGTCACAGCGCGGGCAACAAGCGCGTGGGTAAAGGGCTTTCACCTGCACCGCTTGAGGATTACCTTCGCACACCACTGGCTGCGCGCAGGCGGACAGCCGGGTGACCTGATGCGGATACTGGGACTCCGGAGCCGAAAGATGATCGACGGCTATGCCGATGGCGTAGCCGGGTCGCGTTCGATCGAGGTGGCGAGAGCCCGCTTTGCCGACGGTCCGTAATTTTCGGATACTGATCGGCGACCGCGCCTGCGTCTGCCGGCCCGGTCATGGCGCTGGTGCTTTGGTGTCGGCTTCATCGCGCGGGAACGAACGAGGTTCGACCGTTTACCGGGAGCGCAATCTAGGAGTTGGAACCAGGGCTTCTCTTGGGCGGTGCGAGGCGATCGCCGCCGGTTCCGGAGCAAACCCGTGAGCGTGGCGATCTCTTCTTCCGCCAATGACGGCGAATGGATGGGAAACCTCCCAGGATTACCACGGCGACACATACTCTGCCGGTTGTATGTCCGGCGGGACGAAGGCGAGATGAATCTGGCTCTCATCTAGGCTGTCCTGCCCCCAAGATGTGGCGACGGTTTACTGTTGTTGACGGGGCCACATTTTAGCCTTTCCGAGTACCTCTGCCGGGGTTCGTCCTCGAGTGTTTCTTCCGGTGTGTGCTCGTTCCTGGTTGTAGTACCGGAGGTAGGCCTTCAGATCCCGCGTCAGCCCGGTGATCTTCGGTATGAGGTGCCGGGCGAACGCCGGCTTCCAGCATTCTTCGAGTATCGTCAACTGAACGCGATCCACGCAGCCATTGCGCTGTGGCCTTCCTGCCCGGATGAAGGTGTGGTCCGTCCCGAGTTCCGACAGGGTTTGCTTGAACACCTGTCCCCGGAACTCCGATCCGTTGTCCGTTGATACCCGTTCCAGCCTCCAACCCACCTTTGCCAGGTCATCAGCCACGCGCCTGGCGAGGCGTGAGGTCCATCGTGCAGCGGCGTTCCGTGGCGTCGTGTGCAGCTCCGCCCATGTGGAGGCCGAAGCGACATCTATAGCGGTGTACTGCCACACTGCGCCCCTGACGCCAGAGAGCCTGCCGATGTAGAAGCAGTCCATCTGGACCAGTTCGCCCGGCCTGCTAGCCTCGATATGCCTCTCCGGTCTCTGTTCACGTTTCTCCGGACCCGGCGCCGCATAGCCTGCGATAAGGCCGAGCCGCTTCGCACGGGTGTTCAGACCGTGGCGGCGCAGGACACGCCACACGCCGTTTGGCGAAACCCGGATGCCTCCCCATCTGGACTGAGCCATATCCGCAGAGATGCGCAACGGACCATGACCGGGATGGCCGAGTGAAAAGGCCACAATGCGCTGCTCGACCAGGACGCTTATCGCATTCGGCATGCGGGGCGGCCTGCGCTCTCTTGGACGCAACACTTCAAGCCCGAAACGCTGGACCTGACGCAACCACCGGTAGTAGGTGGAGTGGTGGATCCCAAGCGCCCGGCACGCAGCTCGTATATTCCCGAGTTCATGGGCGAGTGCAAAGACTCGCAACCGGTAACGGAACAGGGCATCATCACGGGTCATGGCGGCACATCCTTCTTTGCTGGTGTCTGTCAACACCAGAAGGGTGTGCCGTCTCTCTTAGATCAGGCGGGAAACACCCCGATGTGTCGCCACTACTCGGGGATAGGACAACCTATGCGACGAGCTTTTGCCGCTCGCTCAGAAGCGCACTGATGGATGCTGCTGACAGTTCACGCTTGGCTATGAATCCCAGGGCCCCGGCTTCCCGGCCAGCCCGGTCGTACTCCGGCTCGGCGCGCATGCTGACCAGCACGATCGCCGCATCCGGGTAGGCGTCCACGATGCGTCGCGTCGCCTCCAGGCCGTTCATTTCCGCCATCTGCACGTCCATCAGTACCAGGTCCGGCCGGGAGATCGCGTACTGGTCCACGGCGACAGCCCCGTCGTCGGCCTCTGCTACGACCACGAAATCCTCGGACGCGTCGAACATGCTCCGCGCAATGTCTCGGAACAGTTCCTGGTCATCAACGAGCATTACTGTGCGCATAAAAATCGTCTGGCTATCGTTTCGTCGGCCGATCGGCTCAAATTTAATCGCTTCTGGCTCTCACTGAGAGCGGGGAAGCCCCACGAAAGCCGTCGGGTTTCCGCACGGTCAGGAACCGGTGCCGGGTGCGAACTCCGCCCTCACGTTCTTGGAGTCCAGGGAGTCCGGGGAGTCCGGCGCTACGGCATCGGCTACATCTGCGGATTTACCCGGTTCGTCTGAGCTACCCGGGTCAAACGGGAACCGGACCTCCACACGCGTCCCCCGGCCCGGTGACGACTTGATCTCGCACACCCCCCCGAGAGCATCCGCATAGTCGTCCATGGTCACAAGGCCCAGGCTGCTGCCATCGCCATCCTGCGAAGACTGGAACCCGACCCCGTCGTCGACGATGGTAAGTACCAGTTCGTGAGTTTCTTCTTCGTAGTCCCAGCTGACGGTGCAGACCGTCGCCTTCGCATGTCGCGCGACGTTGGTCAGCGCAAGCTCCGTAATCCGGTAGACGGCCAGCCTCGGCTCCTCCGGGATTGTGGAGACCCCACCCTCCTCGAGCCGGGCCACCTCATCACCTATCTCCAGATCAACCGGGATCATGCTTTCGTAGAAATCGCGCAGAGAACGCAACCCGGCCGCCGCGCTGACCCGCACGATGTTCGGGTGGAGGCGGTGGGACAGCTGGCGAATGTCCTCTTCCCGGATCCGATCGATGTCGCCTGCGAGTCCGTCCAGGGCCCCTTTTACGGCCTCGTCCGTGACCTTCTCGCTCATCATTCCCAGCTTCATCCACACGGCATACAGCTTGGTCTGAACCGTCCCGTGCAACTCCCCTGCGATCGCCCGTTTTGCCGCCTCGTCAGCCCGGAGCATCCGCTCCCGGGACTCTCGAATGGCCGCCTCCCGGTGCCGAAGTTGGACGTTAGCGGCTTCAAGCCTGCCCCTGGAGCGCTCCGATATATGGTTCACGATTAAAAGAACGGCTGACATCCCGCCGAAGAAAACGCCCGCTACCGACCAGACCGTGCGCTTTACACTCGCAAGACGTGACCCTACGTCCCGGTGCACGGCAAGAATCGCCATGGGCAGTCCAACGCCGCGAAAGTCCGGGGGCTGGTCGAGCATGAGCCCGAAGGTCTGCATCACCTGAATCTCAGCGGGAATCCCGGCCAGGTTGACGATCGCAACTTCGTTTGCGAGCGCAGATGCCGGGATCCCGCGCCGGGCGTCTTGAATCAGCGGATGGGACGGCGTCAACGCTACGGTGGAGCCGGGGTCTGTCGTGTACAGGACCGAGCCGTCCAGGCCGAAGATTTCCACCTTCGCGACGTCCATTCCGAACAATGAGCGACGCATGAAACCATCGAACTCGACGGTGGCGGTAAGCGGTCCAATCTGATCACGCAGGTCGGACGACGCATCGCCTGATAACCCGCTGGCGGCAAAGGGTCCGTGATGGATCGCCTGGCCGAGGAAATCGATTTCCCGCGCCTGCTGATTCCGCGTGACGGCCAGGAAATCCTCCCGCGAGATCTTCGCGCCGCCGCTAACGATCACGGCAGATATCGCAGCGATCGTCAACAGTCCGATCACGACCGGACGCTGGGCATATTTTCCGAGCTGTTCGAGGATCATCCGCATCCGGTTCCGTCACACCGGGTGAACCGTCGGCCCCCCGGCGCCCGGCTGTAGACGGACGAGTGACCGGTGGACTCTGGACCCGGGGAGCGCGGAGGGCAGCTTCCCGTTCAGTAGTGGTACTAACGTACTTGAAGCGCGCGTGAAATGTGTACGCGCGCATCCGCGGCGGAAGTGGGGGTTATCCCCCCACAACGCCGGGTCCGGCCGGGTGGTATAACAGTCCGCCGGACGCTGGCAATCGTCCCGCGATCTCGGGATTGACCGCGCCCCGCGCCGGGCGTATCGTCGCTCGGCGCCGCCAACTTATCATCGCGTGCCGCCGCAACGCTGACCCATATGCCTGCCAAGATGAGGAACATCCGATGAAGATTACGGGGATCAAGCTCCGCAGACTGCACGGGACGATGGAGTTTCCGGGAGAGTTCTGGGAGGAACGGCTTATCCAGCCCCTGGACATCTACCCGGAGTACAAGGCGCGCGGCGCGAGCTGGCTGCAGAAGACCGATGACGGCCACTACGCCATGTCGAGCATATTCCTGGAGGTGGAGACGGACGAGGGCGTGACCGGTATCGCCGGGCCGATTGATGACCTCCAGGCCTACATAATCTCGACGCGGCTGTGGCCGATCCTTGAGGGCAAGGACCCGACCGCAAATGAACTGCTGTGGGACCAGATGTTCCGGTCCTCCGTCCATGGCCGGCAGGGCGAGACGATGATGGCGATCAGCGCAGTTGACTGCGCTCTCTGGGACATCCGCGGAAAGGTGTTCAACGCGCCGGTCGTCAGCCTGCTCGGGGGACCGACGCGGACCGAAATCCCGGCATACGCAAGCATGCTCGGCTTCAACGTAGATGACCCGGGCCTGGTCCGTGAGCGCGCACTTGAGTACCGGCGGATGGGGTATCGCGCCCAGAAGTGGTTCTTCCGGCACGGGCCAATGGACGGCCCGGAAGGTCTCAAAAAGAACGTGGAACTCGTGCGGACGCTTCGGGAGGCGCTCGGCGATGACGACGACATCATGCTGGACTGCTGGCTCAGCTGGAACCTGACATACACCCGTCAGATGATTGAGCGTATCGAGGAGTACCACCCACGCTGGTTGGAAGAGACGGCGATGCCGGACCGCATCGACACCTACTCAGATATCCGTTCAACAACCTCTATCCCGTTGTCGGGCGCCGAGCACGAGTACACGCGCTGGGGCTTCAAGCGATTCATCGACGCCGGTGCGCTGGACGTGCTACAGCCGGACATCTACTGGGCCGGGGGCATAACAGAGACCGTCAAGATCGCTTCGTACGCTTCAGTCCATGATCTGCAGTGCATTCCGCACGGCCACTCAAGCCAGGCCAACGCACACTTTTCCTGTGCGATGGTGCCGACGCTGACGCCGATACAGGAGTACCTGGTCAAGTGGAACGCCGTTCACCAGTTCTTCCTGCAGGACCCGATTGTGCCCCGGGACGGGGTGATCCACGTCTCACTCGAGCCTGGTATGGGCATGGAGCTGGACGGGGACAAGATCGAATCAGAAGAACTTCTGGAGTTCTAGCTCCGGCCGGCTGATGGGGACCGCTTGCTGCGGCCTCGCGCTGTAGGGGAAAACGCGTTTACTTGAGGCGTTTGGGGACGCCCACGATGGCCTGTCGCCGGCGCTTCTTTAACTCGCCGCCGGGTGGCGCGTCGTGGAGAAACGCGTCCGCGATCACGTGCAGGTGAACATCCGGAAGGGGGAATCGCGCACAGGGAGAACCTCGGAATCCGGTCCATCCCGGGTTCCGGGATATGCGCCTCTCCGTGATAGACTCCGGCCGCTCTGGACTACCCGTTATTATCCGATTTCTACCCCGATAATCGTTTGGGCGTGTGCGTTTCCGCAAAGCGTCCGAGGAGCCTCATTTGGTGGACTTGCAGTACTTTCCGCTCCCGGGCGCGCCGATCGACGAGATCGATACCCCGGCCATCATCGTGGACCTGGACGTCGCAGAGGCCAACATCGCCCGCCTGCAAGATTTTGGCGACGCGAACGGTACGAGCATCCGGCCGCACTCGAAAACTCACAAGAGCCCGGTCTTCGCCCGCAAACAGATCGAGGCCGGTGCTATCGGCGTCTGCTGCGCCAAGGTCGGTGAGGCTGAGGCGATGGTCGCCGGGGGTGTCAAGGACATCCTGATCCCCAACCAGGTGATCGGGGCGACCAAGATCGCACGGCTGGTGGCGTTGGCCTCGGAGGCCAACATCGTGGTGGCGGCCGATGACCCGGACAACGTCCGGCAACTGTCTGCTGTGGCGAGCGCCGCCGGCAAAGTCGTCGGGGTGATTGTGGAGGTCAACGTCGGCATGGACCGCTGCGGCACAGAGCCCGGTGAAGACACGACGGCGCTGGCCAGGGTGATCGCTGATTCACCGGGACTCCGATTTGACGGCGTGATGGGTTATGAAGGTCACACCGTGGCGGTACGTGATGAGTCAGAACGACGGGCCAACGCCGAGATCGCGATGGCGAAGCTGATAGGCGCAGCGGACAACATTGAGGCGGCGGGACTTCCGGTCAAGGTCATCAGCGCGGCCGGCACCGGCACGTACAACATCACCGGCAAGATGGACCGGATCACCGATCTCCAGTGCGGCTCTTACATCTTCATGGACGGCGACTACCTTGAGGTTTTCGATGACTTCTCCCCGGCGCTGACGGTGCTGGCGACGGTAATCAGCCGGCCAACGTCAGATCGCGCCGTGCTGGACACCGGCATGAAGGCGATGTCGATCGACCGCGGTCTGCCGATCGTGGTGGGCGCCCCGGGCGCCGAGTTCACAAAGATCTCGGAGGAGCACGGGGTCATGTCGGTGGAGGGCGAGGCGCAACGGCTGAAGGTGGGCGATAAGGTTCATCTGCGGCCGATGCACGGGGACACGACGATAAACCTGCACTCCCACTACTTTGGCGTGCGCAACGGCCGGCTGGACTCGGTGATCGAAATCGCTGGCCGGGGCCGGTTCCGCTAGGAGCGTATCCCGGGGCAGAAATCAGGAGGGTTCATGCACCATATCAAGCGCGGGATCATGGTGGGGATCATCGTCGGCATCGGCGCTGTCGTGATCGTCGAGGTGATACTCGGGTTGATCGCCGGGGCTATTTTCGGACTGGTGGCCGGGATCGCCGGGGGCCTCATCGGAGCCGTGTTCGGGCTGTTCTTCCTGATAATTAGCCCGTTGCGCAGGGGTCGGCCGGAGGGCTTCAACTAGCGCCGCCCGGCGGCGCTGCGGGTTGGGCGACGACCGGCTGACGTACCGGATATCGCCGCCTGGGGGCTCTTGAAGGATCGGCCGGTGGAGCAAGTCCCCGCCGTGCCGGGCTGGAAAGGCTCCGGCATCTCGCGGAAGCAAATCCGCGGGAGCTGCGTGGTCGGCGCTGGTGTCGTGTGTCCTCCAACGCGCCGAGGACGCCCATTGGTGGGGGAACAGGCCACGCATGTGACGGGCTCGGTAAGTTAACCGGGCGCGCGCTCCCGCACGGCGTCCAGCGCCGCTAATCCCAGCTTTAGCACATCTTCCGGCGGCTCTTCGTCGCGCCCGTTGGGCGCGGGCCGGCTTGCGGCGGACTCCAGGTCTGACCGCGTGAACCAGTGCCAGCCGTCCACCGGTGTCTGAGTGGGATCGGCGAGGATCGTGAAGTAGATGAAGTCGATGTGCTTGTGAGGACCGGCGACAGGGTCCTGTATGTCCTCGATCATGATCGAGTAGGGCGTCGGGACGTGCGGTAATGATTCCACGGGCGGTGGGGGAGAGGTCGGCACAAGCTCCACGTCCAGCCCCGTCTCTTCAAGCGCCTCCCGGATGGCTGCCTGCAGCGGGTCCTCGTTAGGTTCAACATGCCCGCCGGGCGGCAGCCACGCCTGCACCTTGGCGTGCCAGTGCAGCAGGACGGCGTCGTCGCGTACGACGAACGTGGTGGAGGTGAAATGCCGGGTTTCTGTCATCTGTGCGCTGTCGTGGGGAATCGGGATCAGATCGTTTGAGAAATCGGGGGAAAAGCAAGTGGGGCCACCGGGCTGGGAGTTTAATCCCTGCCGGGTGACCCCACTCATGGAGGCAATCTGCCTATATGGGCGCCCTAGAGCAGACGACCCCCATTGGTTCTATCAGGCATTAAACAGACCACCTCCTTCTATTGCTAACGTTAATATGCAGGCCGTCGTTTCCGACGGGGCCGCTGCGTGAAACGCTTGTCCCACTGCGCGAGAGTATAACCGAGTCCGAGTCGAGCGCTACCCGCCATTCAGTCGCGTCAAGCTGCGGGTTTCCGTAGCTTTGGTCCCTGCGTTGTTAAGCAAGGCGACTATCGTGCCAGAGTGTCCGTCGATATAGCGCGACGGGCCGGACCAGCGAATCCCGGCAATCCCGGATTTGCTTCACGATGCGCAGGGATGTTGTGGGCTTTGCCTGTGTTACGGAGTCGTCTGGAACCACCGCCGTCGCCTTGCCGCCGCGGACTCTTTCTTCTCCTCGCCCAGCTCCCTTGAAGGCATGGTGAACGGCGCGACCGGCCTCGGTCCTGAGAAGAAGTCGACATTCAATCGCCCGACCATGTTGTCCCCGAACTCGACGTAGCAGATTCCTATCCCGTCGAACGGTGTCGGCGTGCCCTCGCCACGGATCTGGGTTATAAGGTGCTCGGCGACAGCCCTTGCGGCGCCCTCGGCGAACCCCCCGGCTTTCGGTACGGGAGCGTTTGTGACGTCACCCACGGCGTACACATCCGGGAACCTGGTCAACAGGTTTGATTTATCGACCGGTATCCAGCCGTTCTCCGCAAGGCCAGACTCTTCCACCACCGCCGGGACACGATGCACAGGGATACCGAGGAACAGGTCGTAAGGGATCGTGTCCCCGTCCTCGTACACGGCGACCTTCTTTTCAGGATCGATAGCCGTAATCACCCGGTTCGGTATGTACGAGATGCCGAGCTCCCCGAACCGTCCGAGTATGGCTTCTGAACCGTTTGGCGACGGCGGGACCGGTATCGGCATCTGTGAAACAAGGGTGATCTGGATATCAGATCTGACGCCGCGCTCAACGAAATACTCGTCCAACAGCATCGCAGCCTCGGACGGAGCGGGCGGGCATTTGTAAGGATGACCAATAATCCCGATCACCACGGAACCGGACGTGAAAGACGCCAGCACGTCACGTAACGCTTGCGCTCCGGCGAAGGAGTAGAACTCGTGCCCGCCCTCTGCGAAACCCGGCGTGGAATCGACGCTGTAGTCAGCCCCGAGCGCGACAACGAGAACGTCCGGCTCATATGTGCCACTGTCCGTCGTGACCCTCTTCGCCGCGGGGTCTATCGAGAGCACCGTCTCCTGCCGGAACTCAACCCCGGGTTTGACGAGGTCCCGGTAGTAAGAGCTGACCTCCGGCAGGGTCGCCCGGCCGAACATGAGATCGAACTTTGAAAACCCGAACACGAACGCGTCGTTCTTATCGATGAGGGTGACCTGCACCTCATCCGCCACCGCAGCGGAGAGCCTGCTGGACAGTTCAAGACCGCCGAACCCGGCGCCGAGTATCAATATCTGCTTAGCCATCGGTGCAGTGTAATTGACTTGAATGTCCCTTGAATGTCTTGGGTCAGCGGCTTGCGCGCGTCACCCGGCAGGCGGGCGCATCATCACTGATCTGACGGTCCGGGCAGATGTGCATCGTCCGCTCTCTGGGTTCTCCAGATGGGGGCGGAATTACCGGCTCCGGCGAACCGTTTGCGTCCGTCCTACAGGCCGAGCTTTGGCAACACGTCAGGGTTGACCACCACCGTCGGACGCTCACCGCGTAGCGCCCGCGCCGCCTCTTCTCCGGCGCGACGGCATATGGTTGACCAGCCGATCTCTGACGATCCGGCGATGTGTGGCGTGACGATCACGTTCTCCATATGAAGGAGCGGGTTGTCCGGGTCAGGAGGCTCCTGCTCGACCACGTCAAGCGCTGCCCCGGCGATCTTCTTGTCCATCAGCGCGGCCAGCAAAGCGTCCTCGTCCCCGACCG